>PBXX01000009.1 GCA_002727755.1 Gammaproteobacteria bacterium
TTCACCTTTTTTTCGTAACCCGAATAAGCATGGACTACGTACCAGCGTTTAGCCATTAATTCTCTCTACGTAATAAAAGACGAAATGATTCCATTGAGCATCGAGTCGAGCAACCATAATATTATTGCAACTATAACTATTACTATTAAGACCACAATCGTGGTCTGCGTGGTTTCCTGTCGCGAAGGCCATACAACCTTCCGAATTTCAACTCGAGCCTCCAAACAAAGATCGATTAAATCTCTGCCTTTGACAGTTAAAGACGCAATCCATCCAGCAAAACCAGCGATAATAACCAAACCTATTGCCCTGAGTAACAAAGACTCTGAGGAAAAATAGGAGTTTAGGTAGACTCCAGCCATTATTAAAGCCGCGACCGCTATCCACTTAAGCCAATCCTGATTGCGCCCTTCAGTCTCTACTTTTTCTGCCATGAATTGACTACTCTTTTCTTTGCCGCGTTCATACTCTACCTGCCTTAAAATGGCAGGCCAGGAGGGAATCGAACCCCCAACCTGCGGTTTTGGAGACCGCTGCTCTGCCAATTGAGCTACTGGCCTACTGGATTCGAATCTACTAGCATTTCGCTTATTGACCGAGTAGTTCACTACTCAAGCACAATAACACTCAAAGACAACCGAGCCATCGTATCCTGGCACGAATACGATGGCTCTTTTAACGTTATTTAAGAGTATTACTCGATGATTTTACTAACTACGCCAGCACCGACTGTTCTACCACCCTCTCGAATGGCGAACCTTAAACCCTCATCCATTGCTATGGGTGCGATCAGTTCAACTTCCATTTTTATATTATCTCCTGGCATTACCATCTCGACCCCTTCAGGAAGAGCAACTGCACCGGTCACATCAGTAGTTCGGAAGTAAAATTGAGGCCTATAATTTGAAAAGAAAGGTGTATGACGACCACCTTCATCCTTACTTAAAATGTAGACCTCCGCTTCAAATTTAGTGTGAGGAGTAATTGTACCAGGGGCAGCCAACACCTGACCTCGCTCCACTTCCTCACGCTTTGTTCCTCTTAATAGAACACCGACATTTTCCCCGGCTCGACCCTCGTCAAGTAACTTTCTGAACATCTCGACTCCGGTACAAGTCGTCGTCTCAGTATCTTTTATACCTACGATCTCAATCTCTTCACCAACCTTTATGATTCCCCTCTCTACTCGACCAGTAACCACGGTTCCTCGACCCGATATAGAAAAGACATCTTCGATAGGCATTAAAAACGACTTCTCGACGTCGCGCTCTGGCTCTGGGATGTACTCGTCTAAAGTCTCAACCAATTTTTGTACAGCTGGCGCTCCAATATCTGAAGTATCCCCTTCAAGTGCCTTCAAGGCTGACCCGATTATGATAGGTGTGTCATCACCTGGAAATTCGTATTGATCGAGTAGTTCTCTAATCTCCATTTCTACGAGCTCAAGTAGCTCTGAATCGTCGACCATATCTGCCTTGTTCATGAAGACAACGATGTAGGGTACTCCAACTTGCCTAGACAATAGAATGTGTTCTCTAGTTTGAGGCATCGGTCCATCAGCAGCTGAACAAACGAGTATCGCACCGTCCATTTGAGCCGCCCCCGTGATCATATTTTTTACATAATCAGCGTGGCCCGGGCAATCAACGTGAGCATAGTGTCTGTTTGGAGAGTCGTATTCCACATGAGACGTAGCGATCGTGATGCCCCTCTCCTTCTCCTCTGGCGCGTTATCGATTTCATCAAACGCTTTTAGGTCACCGCCACCGAACGCTTCGGCGCACACTTTTGTTAGCGCTGCTGTCAATGTAGTTTTCCCATGGTCTACATGACCAATAGTTCCAACGTTGACATGCACTTTTGTTCTTTCAAATTTTTCCTTCGACACTTTATTTGCCCTCTATTTAACTGTCTCAAATTTGCTGTCCAATTGGCAGTATGATGGATACCAGTTGAACGCTAATTAAAACCCTATCTCAACCAACAAAATATTCTTAAGTTTCACAACCAATTCCAACAAGATGGTGCTCACACCCAGAGTCGAACTGGGGACCTCTCCCTTACCAAGGGAGTGCTCTACCACCTGAGCTATGCGAGCCACATGGAGCGGGTAGCGGGAATCGAACCCGCGCAACCAGCTTGGAAGGCTGGGGTTCTACCTCTGAACTATACCCGCCTAATCTACTCCGCCCTGCCAGCCCTACTTCCACCGCGCACTTTTAGTGGTGGAGGGGGGTGGATTCGAACCACCGAAGCTTGCGCGTCAGATTTACAGTCTGATCCCTTTGGCCACTCGGGAACCCCTCCCACAAGAACCCGAAAGGGCAGATTTCCCTGGCTCTTTCACTCAGGAGCGGCATTTTATGGGAATTGAAGTGCTTGTGCAATCGTTTCACTCAGTTTTTCGAATTAAGTGAAACCAGCTTCCTCAACAAAAACCAAGCCATAGCTACACCCAAACCAAAAAGTTCAGATCAGTCAGAACCCGACTTGCCGTGACAACCCAAAGACAGCCCATCTAGAACTAAATCCTCTTCGATTTGCGACATCGGATAAGCCAACAAATCATTCAAAAGACTCGCATCGCCGCCAGTAATGAAGACGTTTGGCTTAAAACCTTTCTTTCTTTGTTCTTCTATTTCTTTCTGCGCCAAAGCAACCAAAGACGCCACCCCACCATTAAAAACCGCCTCTTGAGTAGAATTACCTAATTCAAGTGTTGGCTCGAGGACCTGGTTCTCAAGCCTAATTCCTGTCTTAGACACTAAACTTTCCCTCATTAACCCCAAGCCCGGCAATATAAATCCTCCCAAGTGCAGGCCCTCTTCATCAATTACATCCAAAGTAAATGCAGTTCCACTATCTAAAATTAGGCAGGGTCCATTTGACTGATTAAAGGCAGCAAGCATGGCCAGCCACCTATCAACCCCCAGTCGGCTTACATCTTTGTACTGGATTTTGACACCCGAGCACTCTGCGCAAACGACCGCCGCAGTCGGCTGTATGTTCCATTTAACTCCAACCCAATCGGCTATCTTCGAGGAAATTTTTGAATCAGAGACGTTACTTAGGCGCACAGCTGAGGGTTTTTCATGATTGGCTTGTTCAGCGAGAAAACCATTTATGTCGAGATTAATCCCACGGCTTATGACCACCTTACGATCGTCTGCAAAACGACGCCATTTTATTCTTGAATTACCGATATCTATTTCAAGTATCCCCATCAAATGACCTTCTCGCTTCATTTAAATCAAAATAAATTTCACCACTAGATATTAGTTCTTGCCCAAGATCTGTCTCAATTATTAAATTTGCCTGATCGTTGACACCCAGAGATTTACCTAATTTTTCAGACGTACCAGACTTAATAACTATGTTTGATCCCAAATAACAATCACTCGCATTCCAAATCCGTTTAAAATGATCAAAACCTTGATTGGAGAATTTCTGCGAATTTTCGATCAAATTAGTACAGATCGATACTACGATTTCTTCTCTTGCAGGCAAGTTTTCAGTTAATTCTTTTACATCAATCACTTTACGATCAATACTGTTTTTCTGAGCATCTGTTAGCGAGTAGTTGATACCGACTCCGACGACAATATGATCTGTTGGCTTTGAAGTTTGGAGCTCCAAAAGAATGCCCGCCAGCTTTTTACCTTCAACGAGCAGATCGTTGGGCCACTTTAATTTTAGGGGAACTTGCGACCATGACTCTAGCGACTGTTTGACACTAATAGCCGACACCAGACTTAGGGCTTGGGGCTGAATTAAACTCTCATGAAGAGGCCAAGTTAAACTCATGTATATTCCACCGGCCGGACTAACCCATTTCCTTCCTCTTCTGCCTCGTCCAGAGTTTTGAGCATTTGCTATGATGAGATTGGAGCCCGTTAAACCAGACATGATCGTGCGACGGGCTTCATCATTGGTCGAATCAATCTCTCCAAAAACTCTAATCTGATCNACTAANGGTCTNATTTGATCAAGNAANNCAGGTTTGNCGNAGGNTGNAGACATAANGTTGNNANAGNNAAGTTAATGACCACNNCGGCAATTTTTGATNNAANCNATCAAAATTGCCGCGTGNAAAGAGANTATTAATACAANCCGTGANGCGAACTCAATCTTTNCCGGATGTCACAGAAACCTGCTCATCTTGAGAATCGTCACCTTTTCTTAACTTTGAAATCGTAGACAAAGATTCGAGGATTATGAATAAAGCGGATACCATTACAGCGACTTGAATAATCACTAATATCCACTGACCTCTACTAATATAATCGGTTACGTACCATACACCCGCCCAACTGGCCATGAACAAGATAAAACACATTGGAATTATNAAAGGTTTCGCAGACCTTCCCAGCTTCAGCAGATACACGGCTAATACGATCAAAGTCATACTTGCTAAAATTTGATTAGTAGCGCCAAAGACTGGCCAGATCAGTGTCCCTCCATCGCCAGGATAGTTTCCATTGGAAACACCGAACGCAAGTAGCAAACAGGCGGCAACAGCAACCAAGGTCGAAATATAATTGTTTTTAAGAGGACTAATTTGATAGATACTTCCCCATTCTTGAATTATGTAGCGGGTTAATCTCAGTCCCGCATCCATTGTAGTTCCGGCAAAAAGAACAACCATAACAGCGAGCATGGTCTGCGCGAAAGCCAATGGAATTCCCCAACCTTCTGAGATAAGGAGAGCTCCACCTGCTATGAACCCGCCGGCAGAGGGCCCACCAGTGAAAGTTGGATAAATGGCGTCCCAACCACCAACAACGGAAGATGCGTAGAGTGACCCAGTTACAGCTGTTATAGTTATCAACGCGAGCGATCCCTCACCAAGTGCACCCAAATAACCAACAAATCTGGCATCCTTTTCGTTATTTAGCTGTTTAGCACTCGTACCCGAGGAAACTATGCCGTGAAAACCTGAGAGAGCTCCGCATGCAATCGTGACAAATAAAATTGGAAAAATTGGGGGCGTCCCTTCTGCAACGTCATTAAACATTGGCGCAGCCACATCTGGAGAAGTCAGAAGAACCGCTGAGTATANAACAACCAAGCCCACAACTAGCTGAGCACCATTGATATAATCTCGAGGTTGCAACAGCAACCAAACTGGCAACATCGAGGCGATTCCAGCGTAAACATATAAAAGTATTATCCAATCACCCCGTTCTCCGAGGCCAAAGACATCTCCGGGCAACGCTAGTGGCATTGTGCTGCCGACGTAAATGGTGAAGTAGAGGATTGCCACGCCAATTATCGATATCGCGAGCAGGTTAACTTTTCTTCTTATGAGGACTCCGACAGCAATCGCTACTGGTATGGCAGCCCAAGCTGGGAAAACAGATTCTGGATAAATAACCATTTCGTCCGCTATTATTGTCGCGAACATTGCATTAACGAGAACAAGAAGTAAAAAGATGATTATCATCAAAACAGCACGGACTCGCTGNCCCACAATACTTTCCGATAAGGCACCTATAGATTTAGCGTCATGCCTATTACTGGCCCAAAGTGCTCCGAAATCATGAACACCAGCAAAAAAAATTGAACCTAATGTGACCCACAATANAGCTGGCATCCATCCCCAGTAAACCGCGATAGCTGGCCCTACTATTGGGGCCGCTCCTGCCACTGCCGTGAAATGAGACCCCCATAGTACAAACTTGTTTGTGGGAACGTAGTCAATACCATCTTCAAACCGATGGGCTGGAGTTACGTAGTTAGGATCCAACCTATAAATCTTTTCAGCAATAAATTTTGAATAAACAAACCATCCAAAAGCCAGACCGACAAGGCCAAAAAGAACTATAAATAGCGAGGACATAGGGCGTTCTCCCAGATTTTTATTATTTGCATTACCTCATCATAGCAAGTTAGGCAGCCCAGACACAATTGACGTCAAATATTGAGTGCCACTTAATACTAGAATACCGTTTTATGAGATTAAAACTAAAACAAATAATATTGAACGAGGTGAAGGTAATCGCAAAAACAAAATCTAGTCATCTGTGTGATAGTATGAAAAGTATCCTATGAACATTTCATCCCAGCTCTGAGCCCCTCCTCGAACCCATGAGCTGGGGTCAGGATTACCAAGATTGTGTATCGAATTATCAAATGCGCCATCGATGATGACTCGACTGCCAGAGGGCAGAAGAATCGGCTCTGACAGCCTGTAAGTAGGTTGCCAGGCAAAATTATAGTCNGGGACATTTATGAGGTCTTCTAACGTTCCATCAGGAAACTCAACACTCATGCGCATGTACTTGCCACGATAATGCATGTGCGGCCTTAGTCCATATAACATTATCTCTTTCAAAAAAGTGTGAGATGCCCTCATTTTGTGCTCTTCAACATTTGGAGGAATTGAAATATTCAAGCCTCCTCGACTCAATGCATATGTTGAATACTCAAAACGTGGCTCTTCATCGGCAAGATACAGGCCTATGATTGTCTGGTCGATTANTTCTCNACCGAAAGTTGTGTAGTGTAGAGATACTGACAAGGTTGAATTCGCTGGAATAAAAACACCCGAATGATCAGGGTAGCTGATTGCNTTATCTTTTCCCGGAGCNTANCCCTCAAGAAATTTCCAGGAATCNTCTGCCTNGCTTGGACNCCGATTCGCGGAAGAACCGGGGGGTGCGATGTAACTCATAAGGTGATGCAATGCGCGCNTGTCTCCCGGGACAAATTGTACGGATTTAATCCAGGTATCNNTTGTGAAAGGAAGNTCTAAAATNACATTTTCGTAGTCCAGAACTCCTGTTGCGGGAACTCTGAATGCTGGCAGCTTCAGAATATGGTCAGGTTCCCCCAACTGCCAGAGAGTGCGATCNGGCAAAGCANGCTTTAAGGGGTCATCTGCNNTTTTACCATGCNACNCTCCTTCGTCAATCCACTTAACCAAAACTCTAATTTCNGAAGGCTTNATGTAGCCAGCATTGGTNAAATGTTTAATACGNGGGTCCACTTGCATAGGNGGCATACGCCTNGTAAGGAGAACTTCCTTAATCATAGAAGACCAGCCTCTTACTGTCGCGAGCGAGTCCATTGCAAAAGGCGCAATACCGCCTCGGGTATGACAATGAATACACCTCTTCTTCAATATGGGTGCAACGTCAGTCACGTAATCGGGTGATTNTTGGNTGTTATCAATTCCTGATAACAATCGATCACAGCCTTCACTTTCTTGGTCCTCTAATAAAGACTTTTGATTACTCTCGTTCGCATTTGTATNCAACAGGATCTCTGCATCANGCCTNAACAACTCCTGCANAGAAAAATTTGCTCCTGCTATTTCCTTGCTCNCATCTGAGTNAATTGTCCCATGATAAAGAANNTTGCCGGAATGTGGTTCAACGATNACGAGGTCGCCTACCCTCTGCANNCCGAGACTTTCAGTNATGAGAAGAGANTCATCCTTGAGTATCGGCAGANCAGAGTCAATAGTCTCATAACTATTNNAAGCATCGAGATGTGTCTCGCGGTAGGTCGAATCTATTATAAAAAAAACTATACTCGAACCCTGAGAAGATTTACTAAGCAAAGTGTAACTCTCCAAAATATCAAGAGAGTTTGAACATTCTTCACTGATGGATAAAAAAATCGCTGCGTCTTTCTCAGCGTATTTTCCNAGCTGNTGATGTTTACCGCTCTGATCTAGTAACGCAAAGTCGCCAACTTTTCTTAACGCATCCTCCGCAAGAACAGAACTTGAAACTATCGCGATAATCGAAAAAATGCGGGAACGTAGCACTAAATACCCCNTTGACTTCGCAAAAATTTGCCTCTAGACGTCTTGATAAAACAGTGACTCATGACGCCTCNCTATNTTATGGTGTACTAACTCANCCTTTAACTATCTGAACCAATCTTTCTCTTACCGATTTCTGGAAAAGCCTCCACCAAGGAAAATTTTCGGAATAATTCATACATAGCCCATANNGCAGCAATTATTACNATCAACATCATNCCCCAGCGCATGAGTGCAGCCCAAAAAAGAGNNTCAAACACAGGCATTTGAAATTGGTATAAATTTAGAGTTATTCCACGCTCTANCATCCAATGCCAGGCACTATGAGCAAGCAATGCGGACAAAAGTATCGTCCCCATTCGCTCATCAACCAAATATTTGAACACAATATTTATTATCGGAATCACCA
>PBXX01000010.1 GCA_002727755.1 Gammaproteobacteria bacterium
TAAACACCATATTAAGACAATATCGACCTTGCAAGAGATATTTAATTTAATCGGCAGAAAAGGAGTCAAAACCAAACGTCCAAGCTTTGCAGGCTTTAGTTAGGAAGTGTAAATCTATAAGTCATCAATATCAGCGATTTATGAACTAAACCTAGCGTAATTTATCGAAAAGTGTGGATTGCAATTGTCAAGTTATGAAGGTGAGCCAGCCTATAAGCCGGGTTCTGTCGAGGGCAATTATTCATCTATAGCCTACGTCACCGCAGACCTTTAGCAGCCTACCCGAATCCAATGCGAGCAACATTATGAGATTCCTATTTGGCCTTACTCCAGGTGGGGTTTACCTAGCCACGAGCTGTTACCAGCTGCGCGGTGCGCTCTTACCGCACCATTTCACCCTTACCCATCNCCGATTAAAATCGGATCAGGGCGGTATATTTTCTGTTGCACTCGCCGTGAGCTCTCACTCCCCAGGCGTTACCTGGCACCCTGCTCTTTGGAGCCCGGACTTTCCTCCCCNCATCTTCCTTATGCGCAAAGCGCGTATNATCCAACAAGCGGCAATTGCCCAGCTGACTCAAGNGGCAGACTATAGAAATATTTGCCTTTAGACAAGAGTGTCAANTTATTAACTTCTTATCGATCGCTATGTCATATAGCACATTTTTTTTCGCACCAGATATTTCGCTCGCGATCCTTACGGCATCTCTTGATGACACNTTATCCTTAAGGATATCCAAAATTTTCATTCCCTCAGAGTTACGTTTCTGTATTAGAGCAGATGGTCCGCAACCAGCGATAATTAGAACAAATTCACCTTTCATATGATTACTGTCTGCTCTTAGCCANTCCACACATGCTATTGCNGNCCCTTTAAAATGACANTCAAATTTTTTAGTAATTTCCTTAGCTATAAATACTTCACGATCTGTTTGCAGCATTTCGGATAGCAAAATTAAAGANTCTAATATTCGGTGTTTNGACTCAAAAAGGACCACACTGCGCTCTTGAAACAGAATAGATTCAAAGTAGTTTTTTTTGGATAAAGTTTTTGCTGGAACGAAACCATCAAANTGAAAACTATTTGTAGCTAATCCAGAGACGCAGAGCGCAGCAATTACCGAACATGCCCCCGGAACCGGTTCNACCCGAATGTTTAACGATCTTGCCATATTGACNAGTTTATAACCAGGATCAGAAACCAAGGGTGTTCCAGCATCAGACACAAGTGCAATAGAATTACCCTTCAGCAGAGAAGACAAAATCTTTTCTCTATCTTCCTCAGAGCTAAAATCATGATAGGACTTAACAGGCGTGCTAANTCCATATCTCTGCAGAATTTTCTTGGTAACTCTGGTATCTTCTGCNGCTATAAAATCTACGGTTCGGAGAACATCCACTGCTCTAAAGGTAATATCACCCATATTACCTATAGGTGTCGCAACAACAAATAAGTTACCAATTTTTCCCATTCACCAATACCTGTTTCTGAGTTTATTTGCTCTAAACTCGTTTAAAATAGTTAGTTTTAAAATTGCCCATCCACAATTCTTGTAATAGTCTCCTATGTTCATATCCTAATAATCGTTTACTACTTATGGCCGACTAGAAAGCTTCATGAAGAACTTAACACATATCATTATGCTCAGTTTTCTGATTAGTTGTGGCGCATCCCCACCTGTCACTGAGGACCTTACGTCATCAGTAGAGTCTACAACAGACCCGATAAATGAGCTATTTANCCAAGCCGNCTTGCTTTCAGGGAATGAAGCATTTGNCCTTAANATAGAGGCCATTGAAAAGTTAATTGAAAATGGTTCACTNGAAAGAGCGCAATATGAGATTGAGAGGATAAGCGTCGCCGATTCGTTCGAGCATAAAGCAGTACTAAAATATTTGTTATTTAATGCACACATTGCAAAAGTCAATGGTCAAAATGAGGCTGCCATTCAATGGCTTGATGATCCTTTGGCAACTGAAATAGATGCAGCATCTGAATTGGGTAGAGACTTCCTGCTAGCTAAAGGTCGAACTTACATAACATTAAACCAACCAGAATCGGCGATACTTACTCTTGCAAAGATCACAGAACACTGGTCAATGGACACCGAAATCACTCTTTACGAAGATCTATGGNGCGCTCTACAAAATGTAAACGACCAGCAACTATCTGTCATCGCGGAAGATTCAACAAGCTATGAGCTCAGAGGTTGGATTGAATTAGCCAGAGCCTTTAATTCGGAAGAAACCAGTATCAAAAAACAGCTAGATGCGATNGANCAATGGAGAAGGACTTGGGTCAGACACTCTGCAGTAGCTAGACTTCCTCAACCTTTAAAAGATTTACAAAGCGTTTGGCAAACACGCCCAACCGACATTGCACTTATTCTTCCAGTACTGCAACCAGCTGGTAATGCAATTTATGAGGGCTTCTTGAGCGCATACTATCAAGAGCTTCTTGTTTCGCAAGAAGTTCCAAAAGTATCCATTTATGATAGCTCAAATGTGCTTTCCATTTTGGAATTATATAACCAGGCCGCTTCAGGAGGAGCCGATTTAATTATTGGCCCACTCAAGAAATCATTCGTGAATGAGTTGCTGGAAAAGGGAGAGTTGCCAGTCGATACCCTAGCATTGAACTATGCGGATAGTCCGCGCTCAAATAACAATCTTTTTCAATTCGGGCTAGCACCGCAAGACGAGATCATCGAAGTGGCAAACCTAGCCTGGGAAAATGGTCATCGTACAGCATCTATCCTCATGCCTGAGAGCGGAGATTATCAAGAACTACAAGAATTTTTTGAGNAAACATGGACTCAAAAAGGNGGAAGAATTGCTTCGAAAGTAAATTTCCAAGAAGGAGCAAATTATGCNGATATCNTAAAAAANCTAGTGGCCATAGATGAAAGTGAACTTCGCTCTGAAAAACTCCTCAGTTTATTGCCGCGTAGGAATATGGAGTTCGTCCCCAGAAGAAGGAATGATATTGATTTCATCTTCTTAGTCGCTGATCCTGATGCAGGCAGGCAAATAAAACCAACTCTTGCATTTTATTTTGCCGAAAATATTCCTGTTTACTCAATTCCATCTATTTACGANGGAACTTACAATCCCNCNGNTAATANNGACTTNNATGGTATNACTTTCGTNGACTCACCATGGATGCTGAGACCCGNCGATATTCAAAATCGGCCTGNANNGGACAATCTTCGTCAGGCCAGCGGACCACTTCAAAGACTTCGAGCGATGGGAGTAGACAGCTTCAGACTNCATCCAAGACTCCAACAATTNAGTAGCGGTAACATCACCNCACTGCGAGGAGCCACAGGNAAAATTTCNATGAACGAAAATCAGGTCTTTCACCGCCAATTAGAAGCGGCACGGTTNGTCGATGGGATTGCCACTCTTATTGAAANATANGATGCGATTTNCCAANAAATAATATTTTGTNAACNAATCGCCAGAAGAATTCCAGATCCTTATAGATAATAATTAAAAAGCAGCATCAAAAAAGGTAACACTGNTTGGCTGNCTGCCGATAANCAATAGTCANTTTTGTAAAATCTTCGGATTTAAAGATGGATATAGACCTAAGAATTAGAAATCACTTTTTAGACAGCATAGAAACAAAAAGAAATGCATTAGAAGAATTAATTATCCCCATTAANCATGCGGCGAATTGTATTTCTGACAGCTTACTAAATGAGGGAAAGGTTCTCAGTTGCGGCAACGGTGGTTCTGCAGGCGACGCACAACATTTTTCGGCAGAGTTACTAAATCGATTTGAAATAGAAAGACCCGGCCTGCCTGCTGTCGCGTTAACGACAGATAGCTCAACCCTTACTGCAATTGCTAATGATTACGAGTATGATCAGATTTTTTCAAAACAAATTCTCGCTCTNGGCACTAACAGAGATGTGTTACTGGCTATCTCAACAAGTGGTAATTCACCTAATATTGTAAAAGCTGTTCAAGCTGCACANGAGAGAAATATGCAAGTTTTAAGCCTCACGGGAAACAAAGGAGGTAAGTTAGCGAAACTTTTAAAAGGTGATGATATTGAAATACGGGTTCCTTCCGACCGGACAGCAAGAATTCAAGAAATTCACCTTTTAGTTATTCATTGTTTGTGCGACATTATAGACGCAATATTATTTGGGGGAGTGGAAACATGAAACANCNTATNTTTTTTACCTCTCTTTGTTTTGTTCTAGCAANTTCTTGTTCAACAATCCTAGTGAACACAACGAATAAAGATGGTATCCAAGAAAACCCTGCGCGCAGAACTGCTGGGGCGGTCATTGAAGATCGATCAATCGAAACCATCGTAGCAGTGAATTTAAAGGCGGATAATCAAGCTTTTCGGGAAGCTCGTTTCAATGTAGTTAGCCATAATGGCGTAGTACTATTGGTCGGCCAAATTCAGAATCAATCATTGAAACAAAAAGCAACAGAAATCATAGCGAAAGCTAGTTCTAAAATTAAGCGCATACATAATGAGTTGGAAATATCTGAAAAAAGAGGAATCCTTTCTCGCGGCAATGATTCGTGGATAGCTACCAAAGTTCGAACACTAATACTAGCAAATGACGAAGTTCCCTCGAACCAGGTTAAGGTAACTGTCGAAAACGGAGTCGTTTATTTGATGGGTATTCTAACCGAATCCGAAGGGGATAAAGCAGCGAATGTAGCAAGGAACGTCGTTGGAGTAAAAAAAGTAATCAAAGTTTTCGAATACGTCACTTAGCTATTCATAAATCATTTGACAATTTTAAGCGAAGGCTTAGCTGACCTCTTGTCTAGAGATCCTTTCTTTCTAAAATTTAAGGGTTCCTCTGGCGGGTTAGGTGGGTCAGGCAACTCGTCTGATTCAAAAATCATACCCTGACCATTTTCTTTAGCATATATTCCAAGTATATATTTTATGGGAACCAGTACTCTCTTAGGGATACCACCAAATCTTCCATTAAATTCGACTGCGTCATTTGAGATTGAAGCAGATTGCACTGCTTTTGGAGAAATATTTAAAATAATTTGGCCATCTTTAACATGATCCTGCGGAACCTCAACACCTTCCCCAAAAGCATCCACTAAAATATATGGAGTGCATTCATTTTCGAGGATCCAATCATATAGAGCTCGAATAATATACGGTCTACTTGAATTCATTGTCATAGCAATAACCTATAACTATTCAGCGTAAACTACATCATGTCCTTTTCTTTTTCCGAAAGGCTATCCATAACCGACTCTCTTTCAAAAAGACGGTCTCGGTAACTTAAGAGTGGTTTGGTGGCTTTGTTATTTGGAAGTCGTATACCCATTTTTGGCAATCGCCATAAAATAGGACAAACGCAACAATCTACAATTGTAAAATCATCACTCATGAAGAAGGGTTTTTCTCCGAAAATCGGTGCAATCGAGACGATGCTATCAGTTAACTCCTTCCTCATTTTATCCAACTCAGATGCTGTGCCGTCGTCATCTAAAAGCGAATCTACTAGAGAGCACCAATCCCGGCGGATTCTATAAATCCACAATCTACTGTGAGCCCGCGCTACAGGATACACCGGAAAAAGTGGGGGGTGAGGAAAACGTTCATCTAGATATTCCATCATTATGTCCGCTTCATACAGAACCAAGTCACGATCAATTAGAGTCGGCAGTGTATTGTAAGGATTCAGACTTGCTAGATCTTCTGGTTTGTTACTCGGGTCAACATCGATGGTTTCAACAGTAACACCTTTTTCTGCCAAAACAATTCGTACTCGATGACTATAGTGACTTTCCCCATCAGAGTAAAATGTCATAGAAGACCGCTTTGCCACAACACCCATATTATGCCCTTTTATGAATTCTAATTTTTTTTATCAATGGTAGTCTTTAGAAAATTCTTTACTCATTAAGAACACAAGTATGTAAAGAATTCCTAAAAATGCCAAGACCCAAAAACCGATACTTTGTCGGCGCTCTCGAACAGGCTCTCCGACATAGTAAAGGAAATTTGTTAGATCAGCGATGGCAGTGTCAAATTCAGTCTCTGACAACAATCCATTACCGGCCGAATGGAGTTCGCAATGTTCTCCATCATCATCACATTCCCTTGAGACATCGCCTTGAAGCTCATACAGAACGTTAGGCATACCAACGTTTTCATAAATCGTATTGTTGGTTCCAAGAGGTCTTGAGCTATCGTTATAAAAGGACCTCAAATAAGTGTAAATCCAATCTGGAGAGTGAACACGTCCAGCTAATGTCAAATCTGGTGGGGCTGCGCCAAACCAATTTTCGGCATCATCTGTTGACATGGAATTTAAAATCAAGTCACCGATCAAAGAATCATCAAATACAAGATTCGCTAGGACTAAATCGTGAGGGATTTCTAAATCATCTGCTGTCTTTTCATAACGCGCATAACCTAACTCGTGGCAGCTAACACAGTAGTTTATGTAATATTTGAATCCTCTTTGCAATGAATCTTTGTCCTCAAAATCAGTTTCTACATGATCCAAATCAAGATTTCCGGCAGATGCTGCCTCTACTTCGGAAGAGACAAGCATCAATGGAACAACAACTAGAAATGCGATCAGAAGTAAACTGCCTATCAACTGAGGTATGCTTATGAATCGTCCTGTCAAACGCTCGGGCGGCTGCGCTGCAGTCTCAAATCTTGTATACCATGGCATGGCGAAGAAGAAAGCGAAATACACTACTGTCATTATTTGAGCCAGAAAAGTTTTACCGGGACTAACGGCTTGCGTCCCGAGATAACCGAGTGTGATAAATGAAACCACAAACATTAAAAGAGCAAAGCGACTAAAGCGCCCTTTGTACCGCATCGATTTGACAGGGCTTTTGTCTAGCCAGGGGAGAGCAAACAATATGCCTATAGCACCAAACATTACAAGCATTCCCCAAAATTTTGCATCGATACCAAAAAGTGGGATAGTCACAGCCCTTAGCATTGAGTAAAAAGGTGTGTAATACCAAACTGGAGGGACATGCTCAGGTGTCTTCAACGAATCGGCTTCTTGAAAATTAGCCAACTCCAAAAAATACCCGCCCATTTCAGGTGCAAAGAAAACAACCGAACAAAACGCCAGTAGGAAAAGCACTACCCCACCCAAATCATGGTACAAAGTATAATAGGGGTGAAAAGGAACACTATCTAATGGAATACCATCCGGCCCCTTATTTGCCTTGATTTCCACACCATCGGGATTATTCGATCCCACTTCATGAAGAGCTAATATGTGAACCACCACTAAACCAATTAGAACAAGTGGAAGTGCGACTACGTGAAGTGCAAAAAATCGGTTTAAAGTTGCTCCAGATATTAAATAATCTCCTCGAATCCATACCAACAGGTCTTCTCCAATTATCGGAATGGCTCCAAATAGAGAAACGATTACATTAGCTCCCCAATAAGACATCTGTCCCCACGGAAGTACATACCCCATGAAACCTTCTGCCATTAGTACAAGATAAATGGCCATCCCAATTACCCAGATAAGTTCACGTGGTCTCTTATATGAGCCGTATAGCAAACCCCTGAACATGTGGAGATATACAACTATGAAGAAAGCTGANGCACCAGTTGAATGAAGATACCGGAGTAACCACCCATATTCTACATCTCGCATAATGTACTCAACTGAGGCAAACGCACTTTCTGCGCTTGGTGTATAGTTCATTGTCAGGAAAATTCCGCTGACGAGCTGTATTACCAACACTAGCAAGGAAAGAACACCAAAAAAGTACCAGAAGTTGAAGTTTTTCGGTGCGTAATACTGACTCATATGCTTCTTCCAAGCAGCCACAACTGGAAGNCTTGCGTCAACCCANTCTCTCAATCCGGCGAGGGCTGTCATCAGTCGATTACCTTTACTNCCAGTAGTTTCCGCTTGAGTCGAGTCGTTCATGCTACCACCTCCTCATCCACCCCGATTATCAGAACATTCTCTCCCTCAAATGAGTGAGGGGGTACCTGCATGTTTCGAGAAGCTGGTGAGCCACTGTACACTCTGCCTGCTAAGTCGAATCTAGACCCATGACAGGGACAAAAGAATCCACCTTTCCAATCCGTATCGAAGGGCTCAGGCTTAAGTTCTATGTGGGGTGTTGGCGAGCAAAATAAATGAGGGCATAGACCAACTAACACCATAAGGTCTGGTCTGCGTGACCTGAACTCATTTTTTGCGTAAGCCGGCTGTTCAGGTTCGTTGGAATTGGGATCTGCAAGTCTGCTGGGATTGTCGTTCAAAGCCCCTAAAGCATCTTCACCGCGCTTGATTACAAATATCGGACGACCTCGCCAAGCAGGAATTGGGCCTAACATTTCGCCTGCTTGAAGCTCACTTATATCTATACGGACTGGAGCTCCAGCGGCTCGTGCTTTAGCGCTTGGATTCCACGAACCAATAAAAGGAATTGCGGCACCAGCTACCCCGGCAACCCCAGCAGCTGATGTTGAACCCACAAGAAATTTTCGACGGCCAGCNTTNGTACTGTCGTTAGTCACCGTNATTTTCTCCCTGAGAACNATAATGAAANTTGTGGATCGACGTGGGCATANTNTTAGTCTAGAAAACTGGTTAAGACTGCTACATGACCNNCCATAANTAGGCCAACATNTTACTCAAATTTTATGATTTTATCAAGCAAGAACCCAGTCGATGAATGAGTTATCTTATTGATCTTAATGAAGAATATTTTTTCTAGGCGCAATAAAACGCCAATTCGTTGTCGAAATATAACTGTGTAATGACGCGGGACAATCTTATCGCTTTGAAAACTGTGGTTTCTTTCGGGCTTTCCTTAAACCAACCTTCTTTCTCTCAACNTCTCGGGCATCTCTGGAAACAAACCCCGCCTGCCTCAACTGAGGCTTTAATTCGACATCATAATCCATAAGAGCTCTCGTGATACCGTGTCTGATCGCCCCGGCTTGTCCAAAACTACCACCTCCTCGGACGGTAACTTTAATATCGAATTTCTCGGTCATCTCAACAAGTTCTAGAGGTTGTCTTACAATCATCCTGGCAACCTCTCGTCCAAAGTAGGTTTCCAATGGCCTCTTATTAACGGTTATTGCGCCTTTTCCAGAACTCATAAAAACTCTTGCGGTTGAAGTTTTTCTCCGTCCAGTGCCGTAGTAGTGGGTAGCAGTCATAATTTCTAATACCTATATTTGAACGGATTGGGGTTGTTGTGCACTGTGCGGGTGACTAGCACCAGCGTACACCTTCAGCTTCCTTAACATGCTTCTGCCTAGTGGCGTTCGAGGCAGCATACCTTTTACGGCAAGCTGAATTATTTTCTCCGGCGCTTTATCTTGCAATTTTTCGAAAGAAATAGATTTGAGGCCGCCTGGATAACCCGAGTGAGAGTGGTAATATTTATCTTTCCGCTTATTTCCGGTGACCTTTACTTTTTCAGCATTAATTACAACTACATAATCNCCCGTATCTACGTGCGGCGTGAATTCGGCTTTATGCTTTCCCTTTAGACGACTTGCGATTTCCGTAGCCATACGACCAAGTGTTTTACCGGTCGCATCAAATAGCAGCCAATTTCGTGAGACTTCGTTGGTTTTTGCGCTGTAAGTTTTCATTTTTACTTGTGTACGAAGGATCTGGAGGGCGCATACTACCTGAGCACAAGACAATATTCAAGAAGATTTCAGCTAACAATTATTGACGACACGCGTGCCAGTTAGCGTTATATTGGGGGAGACAACCAAGGGAATTTCAGCAATAGCTTAAATAATAACATGCGGGCTCGCCAAGTAATCGAGAGATTGCATCTCAATTAGGCGCGATTTTGTGCGTTCAAACTCAAACTTTTGTCTATCTCCTGAATAAATACGGGTTATCTCGACATCTGCAGAGATAATTAGTTTAACCTTTCTATCATATAGCTCATCAATTAAGACTACAAAACGTCTTGCCTTATCTTCATTTTTTTCGCTGAGTTGAGGAACTTTACTTAACACTATTGCATGGTAAGTCCTAGCAAGCTCTATATAGTCAAGAGCTCCTCGCGGGGAACTACATAAAACCTCGAAATCGAACCAGATTACATCGTCTAATCTGTATCGCGCAGTTATTGTGCGCCCCATTACTTGGACAGTTTCATTCTTTCTAATGCCTTCGGAATACGGAACAAGTTCTACAAAACTCGCATACAGGCGTTGTTCCGTATCTTGATTGTGAGGAGAATGATACAAAACCGCCTTAGTTAAACTCCGTAACCTATAATCTAAAGCGCCACTGAGCTCGATTACATCAGTATATTTCTTGATAAGTTTAATTGCCGGCAAGAAACTATCCCGCTGCAATCCATCCTTGTATAAAGAGTCCGGGTGAGCATTTGACGTCGCAACAAATACAACACCTCTTTTAAACAAACCCTCAAGTAAGCCTGAAAGAAGCATCGCGTCACCAATATCCAATACGAAAAACTCGTCAACGCACAGAACTTTTGTTTTCTCTGCTATTCTAACCGCGATTCTATCCAAAGGATTTCTAACCCCTTGAAGGCACTCGAGCTCTTCATGAATGGATAACATAAACCGATGAAAATGGATCCTTTGCTTTTCAGAAAAAGGTAAACACTCATAGAACAGATCCATGAGATATGTTTTGCCTCTTCCTACCCCGCCCCAAAGATAAATACCCCGTAAATTTGAATTGACGCCCACCCACTTCTTAAAAAAACTAAAGACTCGCTTATGGTTTAAATCAGCNAGCATGAGCCTTTCGTAGAGAGCATCAAACGCCTCAGCTATNTGTTTTTGACGTCCATCGAATGACACTAACTTCTGAGAAACATCATGATCGTAGCGCCGCATAGGAGTCATAGGGTTGCATTCCATAACTAAACTTATATATTTGGTCTAATTAGAATAACTTGATAATAACCTCAATTGTAACTAATTACAGCGAACCTATTGATTTAAGGTATACTCGAACACGTTGTCACGAAATTCAAAGTTCGCAAATAAAGCCAACTATGAGGACGTAAATTCTGATGTCTATATGGTTTTTAGTAATTGGATCTCTTGCCGTTGGAATAGTGATTGGAATTACATTCACTAGACGATTGGGCACTGATGCCATTCGTGTACAGCAATTGGAAGAAAAATTAGAGAGTATGTCCGAATCTCATATGGAGTATCGTAATAACGTGAGCGAACACTTTAATATGACTTCTGAATTAATCAACCAAATGACCGATAGCTACAAAAAAGTGTATGGGCATCTAGCCATCGGAGCACAGGATCTTTGCTCAGACCAGGTTGCAGAGAAGCTTCTTCCCCTTCAGCCTGATGCTATGTTTGAAGACGAAACTGTTAGTAGTAACCAAAATCAAATTGAAGCTCCTAAGGACTACGCTACAAAATCTAATCCTAATCAAGTTGGGGCACTCTCCGAAGATTTTGGTTTAAAGAACACCAAAGCAAATCGAAATAAGAATAATCCTTGAGCTTTCCTTTCGACAAACTATCGATAGGAGAATTTAAAACCATGTCAGATTACAACCTTACCCACTTAAAACAGCTTGAAGCTGAAAGCATACATATAATTAGGGAAGTTGCTGCTGAATTTGATAATCCCGTAATGCTTTATTCCATCGGCAAAGACTCTTCAGTAATGCTCCACCTAGCGTTGAAAGCTTTTTTCCCTGGCAAACCACCTTTCCCTTTGCTTCATGTTGATACAACATGGAAATTCAAGGAAATGATTGAGTTTCGAGAATCTCAACGAAAAAAAATGAAACTTGACTTGATAGTTCACATAAATCAAGAGGGCGTAGCCCAAGGCGTTGGCCCTTTCACTCACGGAAGTGAAATACATACCGACATTATGAAGACACAGGCGCTCAAACAAGCTCTTTCTNNTCATAAATTTGATGCGGCTTTTGGAGGTGCGCGAAGAGACGAAGANAAAGCAAGNGCAAAAGANAGAGTTTTTTCGTTCCGANACAAGAACCATGTNTGGGACCCAAAGAACCAACGACCAGAACTNTGGAATTTGTATAACGGAAAGGTAAAGAAAGGCGAAAGCATTCGNGTTTTTCCCTTATCAAACTGGACTGAGTTAGACATTTGGCAATACATTTACATCAATAATATTGAGATAGTCCCATTGTATTTTGCAAAAGAAAGACCTGTCGTAAATTTCGATGGGATCGATATTCTCGTAGATGATGATCGAATGCCAATTCGGGATGATCAGAAAATTGAGTTGAAAAGTGTTCGATTCAGAACTTTAGGATGTTATCCGTTGACAGGTGCNGTGGAATCAAATGCAACAACTCTACCCGAGATAATTCAAGAGATGCTCCTGACGAAAAGTAGCGAACGACAAGGNAGNTTGATTGATGCTGATCGGGCGGGTTCCATGGANGAGAAGAAACGNAAGGGTTATTTCTAGTCATTATGTCTCATCAATCAGATTTAATCTCAAATGATATAAACGCCTANTTNGCACAACACGAACGCAAACAACTCCTGCGTTTGCTTACATGCGGTAACGTGGATGATGGTAAAAGTACACTAATCGGCCGCTTATTACATGACTCAAAAATGATTTACGAGGATCATTTGGCATCTATCGCTGCAGAAAGCGCTAAAAGTGGAACGACTGACGGGGATCTGGATCTNTCTCTACTAGTCGATGGCTTNCAAGCCGAGAGAGAGCAAGGCATCACTATTGATGTTGCTTATCGATATTTTTCAACCGCAAGACGAAAGTTTATCATAGCCGACACTCCCGGCCATGAACAATACACCAGAAATATGGCAACGGGAGCGTCAACGTGCGCTCTTGCAATTATTCTCATCGATGCAAGAAATGGTGTTCAAATACAAACACGAAGACANAGCTTNATAACCTCCCTGTTNGGAATAAAGCATGTCATAGTNGCNATCAACAAAATGGATCTTGTTGATTACGAGGAATCAATTTTTAANAAAATCAAAGAAGAATTCNTNAAGTTTTNGGNTAGCTTACCACATGCNGACTTGCACTTTATTCCACTTTCAGCCCTTACAGGNGTNAATGTCGTGCAGATCGGTGAGGANNTGCCTTGGTATAAAGGNAAATCACTNATGGANATTCTTGAGAGCGTTGAAATTGAAGCTGACCGGAATTACATCGATTTTAGATTCCCCGTCCAATATGTTAATCGACCAAATTCAAATTTTCGCGGTTACTGCGGAACTGTAGCCTCTGGGGTCATTCGGAAAGGCGATAAGGTTACCGTGCTTCCGTCTATGAAAACCAGCAATATAAAGTCGATAGTGACTTATGACGAAGAAATTGAATTAGCACATGCGGAAATGGCTATTACTCTAACTCTAGAGGACGAATTAGATGTCAGTCGCGGAGATATGCTAGTACATCCCAATAATCTTCCAACAACCCAGAGCAGCTTTAACGCAAAGATCGTTTGGATGACAGAAAAATCAATGCGACTCGGTAAAGAATACGATCTTAAGCTAGGCGCAAAAACTGTTGCTGCAACGATCAATACGCTTTTTCATAAGATAGACGTAAACACGTTACAAGAAAAATCAGCAGAGAGCCTTGAACTAAATGAAATAGGACTCGTCGAGGTAAATTTGCTTGAAAGTTCAAGTTTCGATTCCTATGAAAAAAATCGCGCGACTGGTTGTTTTATCCTAATTGATAAACTAACCAATGTGACTATTGCCGCAGGAATGATCGAGCAGACTGCAAGAATTAAAAATCAAAAAGTAGAAAATCATAACTCACATGTCTCCAAGGAAGAGCGTGCCGCCAAATACGGCCAAAAACCGGCGACTATAATGTTTATCGGCCTATCAGGCTCAGGAAAATCAACATTAGCTCATGGTCTTGAACGACGATTATTTGACAAAGGACATATTGTTACTGTGCTCGACGGAAAAGCTATGCGACTTGGTATCTCAAAAAATTTGTCACACGACGCGAGGGGCCGCGCTGAAAACCTTAAGAGGAGTGCCCATATTGCCAGGTTTTTGAATGATTCCGGTGTGATTTGCTGTGCGTCTTTCGTCGCGCCAAACAATGATTCTAGAGAGCATGCTATTAATGTTGTCGGNAGTGAAAATTGCTTTATAGTTTACTGTAATCCGCCAGTAGAAATTTGCATAAAAAGGGATCCATCAGGCCTTTATGCCGCATTCGAAGACAGCAAAACTAATAATGTTCCGGGCTTATCTTTTCCTTATGAAAAACCAGAAAGGGTTGATCTTGAACTTGATACAAGCTCCGAATCTATAGATGCGTCTCTTAATAAAATTACACTACTACTCGAAAAAAACTTAGTCATCTAAACTAAAGAATGCTTCAGAAATCTGCTAAGTTTTTTTCATACTGGATTAGGTATATCAATGAAAGTATGTGATATTGAATGCTCATTCGCCAAATACTCTCCCAGTGCTTGGACACCGTAACGCTCAGTCGCATGATGACCTGCAGCAAAGAAATGTATCCCGGATTCTCTAGCTATATGGACCGTCTGTTCGGAAACCTCCCCAGTCAAATATGCGTCTGCACCAAATCCTACTGCCAGCTCTATAAATCCCTGTGCTGCACCAGAACACCAAACTATCGATTTAATGTTTTTGCTCCGCCCCTCAATTGAAATTGGTTTCTGCCCGAGCTTAGACTCCAAAAATGCTTCGAATTGATTAAAAGATTGAGGCTCAGATAAATTACCCGACAACACTAGAGGGTGTTTTTTCGCTGTATCAAGCGGAGCTTGTTGAATAATCCCTAAAATTTTTGCTAGTTGCGCGTTGTTACCCAGTCTGGGATGGGCATCTAATGGCAGATGATACGCACACAAGCTTATGTCTTTGCTAAGCAAGAGTTGGATTCGTACCTTTTTCAAGCCAGTAATAGTTACTTCTTCTCCTTTCCAAAAATAACCATGATGTACCAAAATTAAATCAGCTTCTTTCACTATAGCCGCCTCAATCAATGCGCGAGATGCGGTAACTCCGGTAACAATTTTTTGTATTTCCCCCTTACCTTCAACTTGTATTCCGTTAGGACAATAGTCGTCAAATTCTTCCGGTTTTAATAGTTTTCTCAAGGTTGTATCTATATCTTTTAATCTCACTGGCATTGGAATGAGCCCTCGCTACCTGTATATTTGGATAAGAAAGAGTCAAAAGGATAAAGCAAAAGAGAAATGAAATTTACCGTTCGCTTAATTATCCAAGTGTTTAAGTATATCAGTTGGCCTTCTTTTTGTGGGGCTCTCCTCGGAATAAGCATTCTCCAATACCAACAAATAGCTCGTATAAATTTGAGCTTAAAAAATTTCGATCAAGGTACCTTCTCTGCCAGTAANCATTCATTCGCAAACAGCATTCGCAAAGCCTCTCCATCCGTTGTAGGAATCACAGCCACTCGGTATGACGTCGAGTCGGTTGAGAGAGCATCTGATGATAGGTTGAACTTTTACCTTGAAGAGCAGGATAGTCTGGGCTCTGGTGTAATCGTAAGCGAAGACGGGTTTATACTCACAAATTTACACGTTGTAGATAATCTGTTTGACCTATTTGATACAGAAGTTACCCTAAACGATGGCCGAAAAACTCCAGCAACTGTCATAGCTTGGGATAAAGCAAACGACCTTGCTGTTTTGCATATTAATATGGATNANTTGACTGCNATAGACATAGGGGATTCANANACAAGTGAAGTAGGAGATTTAGTATTTGCAATTGGCTATCCAAGAAATATAGGACANTCCGTTTCNCAAGGTATCATAAGCGCNATTACCCACAATACAGATTCNACGGTTTCAATTCTTCAAACCGATGCGGCAATAAACCCNGGAAATTCGGGTGGNGCGCTNATCGACATNAACGGCAAACTAATTGGAATTAACTCTTCTATATTTTCAGANTCCGGAAAATTTGAAGGNATTGGNTTTGCAACCCCTGTTGGTACTGCTATTGAATCCATGAGNGAACTAATCNCTAGTGCCATAGATGCTAATTCAGGCTACCTTGGAGTTATCACTGGCGAGGCCTTGANTTCAGAGTCNAGCAAACTNTTTTTNGGTGTAGATCACATTCGTGGCATACTAGTNGAGAGTGTCGATAATGGCGGNTCTGCAAAAAGAGCTGGAATCNAACCNGGGGATGTAATTACCAAAGTCGAAGGCTCAACAGTTNTCAATACTGAAAANATTCTAAAGGAAATAAGAAATAAAAANCCCGGAGATATAGTTGATATTCAAGTCTTTCGTGAAGGCAAAACACTCGAGTTANTTACAAAACTTGGTTTCGGTGAAGCTCGAATTATAGATCNGCAAAACCAAAACTAGTTAAGTTTNTCATGTAATCTNAACTCAGCNGAAACCGCGTGCGCTTGAAGNTTTTCGTTGCGCGCAAGTATAGAAGCAGTTTCAGCCAATTTAGANGCCCCTTTTTNAGAACANCNAATAATTGAACTTCTCTTTTGAAAATCGCNAACTCCTAGTGCCGAAAAAAATCTNGAAGTNCCCGATGTCGGGAGAACATGACTAGGNCCGGCACAATAATCTCCTAANGCCTCTGCACTATANCTCCCAAGNAAAATAGCACCAGCGTTTGTAATCATCGGCANNATAGATTNTGGCGTNTTTATGGAAATTTCGAGGTGCTCAGGNGCTATATCNTTGCTNANTTNCGCNGCTTGCTCAATACTNTCGACATGGATAAAAATTCCGCGATTTTTTAGCGANGNTTCGATTATTTCTCGCCTNTCCATTTTAGGNAACANAGCTCNAATACTTCTTTCAACCTGATCAAGGCACTCNTCNCTAGGNGATATTAATATCGACTGNGCAAACTCNTCATGCTCNGCCTGCGAGAANAGATCNGCGGCTATCCAATCAGGNTCNGTNGTACCATCANAAATAACAGTTAATTCAGATGGNCCCGCAACCATNTCTATNCCNACCTGCCCNAAAACCANTCTCTTCGCAACATTGACATAAACATTGCCGGGNCCCGCGATTTTATCTACCTTTTCTAGCGTCTCCGTCCCATAGGCCAACGCGCCNACAGCTTGGGCGCCACCCATCGTTAAAACTTGATTCACACCAGCTACTTTGGCAGCAGCAAATATTAAATCATTTTTTTTGTCGTAACGTGTCGGGACAGCCGCGATTATGTCTTTAACCCCTGCCACCCTAGCAGGTATGGCNAGCATCAACATTGAAGACGGATAATTNGCCTTNCCTCCTGGNACATAAATCCCAACTCNCTCTAGNGGAGTGACTTTTTGGCCTAAAANAGANCCGTCTTCNTCCTCATATTGCCACGAAGAGGTAACNTGCCGNTCATGATATTTTTGTATTCTGTTCGCTGCGTNTTCNAGAGCATTTCTCTGCGANTCAGGTATTCTTTTTAAGGAGTCCTCTAACTGTTTTGGAGTCACAACTAAGTTTTGAAAACTTTCCGCCGAAAATTTATCAAATTTATTTGTGTATTCAAGTACAGCGATGTCACCTTGTTGCCTAACATCATCAAGTATACTAGTGACCTTNTGATAAATCTCATCGTTATCCAACATCTCACGCTTGAGACAAGCNTCTAACCGACTTTTAAAATCAATTTCTATTGTCGAAATACGTGTAATTCGTANATCNTTTTCCTTCATGACACTANNTNCCTANATCTGNNNNACCATTTTTGACAGCTTTANTAAGTAGTCCGATNATTTCACTAACTATNTTATGNTTNATTTTCATNGAGGCTTTGTTCACTATGACACGAGAGGANATNTCTGCNATNAGNTTTTGAGGTTCAAGNCCGTTCGCTTTGAGGGTTTTACCTGTATCAACTATATCGACNATNGCATCCGCCAAGCCCAGGGCAGGAGCTAATTCTAATGCCCCATTTAACTTAATTAATTCGATCTGTTTGCCTTGTTCNGCGAAGTACTCCTTAGCAATATTGATGTATTTTGTCGCCACCGTGATGCGNCCAGAAANTATCTTTCGATCANTACGNACAGCTGTCATAAGCCGACATTGCGCAATACCGAGATCTAATGGCTCATAAAAACCCTCTGAACCATGTTCTAGAATTANATCTTTACCCACNACCCCNATNTCAGCACTNCCNAATTCCACATAAGTAGCAACATCCGAACCTCTTAACAGCATAAATTGAACATTCTTGATGTTGGTCTCAAATAATAATTTGCGACTTTTCTTTAAACTCTCGCTTGGAACAATCCCCGCCCGCTCAAACAAAGGGAGAGTTTCTTCAAGTATTCGCCCTTTAGTCAGAGCAATAATCAAATTTGTTTTATTTGCGAGCAAAATTTAGCACCAAGTTATGAAGGAACTCTTCTGATTTTTGCACCTAAAAGTTGTAATTTTTCTTCGATACATTCGTAACCACGATCTATATGGTAGATTCTATCGACACAAGTTTCGCTGTCTGAAACTAGACCTGCGATAATGAGGGACGCTGAAGCTCTCAAATCAGTCGCCATAACCGGCGCCCCTTTCAGCGAGTCAACCCCATCGACTATTACCGTATTACCTTCTACCCTAATTGAAGCACCCATTCTATTCATTTCATGCACATGCATAAATCTGTTTTCAAAGACCGTTTCGGTGATCGAACCTGTTCCAATTGCCACTGAATTTAGGGCAGTAAATTGTGCCTGCATATCAGTCGGAAATGCAGGATACGGAGCTGTTCGAACAGAAACAGCCTGAGGCCGCTTGCCTTGCATATCTAATTCAATCCAATTATCTCCAATATTTATCTGTGCTCCAGCTTGTTCTAGTTTACTCAGAACCGACTCAAGAATATCTGGTCGAGTGTCTTTCACTTTTATATAGCCCCTGGTAGCTGCAGCCGCTATAAGATACGTTCCAGTCTCAATTCGGTCAGGCATCACTGAATAGCTACAACCGAACAAATCTTTAACGCCATTGATAACGATAGTATCTGTCCCCTGCCCCTCAATGTCAGCTCCCATTTTTACTAAACAGTTCGCTAAGTCGACTACTTCAGGTTCACGAGCAGCATTTTCAATTATTGTCTGACCATCAGCTAACGTTGCAGCCATCATCACATTTTCGGTACCTGTCACGGTAACTAAATCCATAAAAATATTGGCACCTTTCAATTGACCATCAACTGATGCCTTTATGTAACCGTCTTCAACCACAATATCTGCCCCCATAGCCTTTAAAGCACTGATATGCAAATTGACTGGTCGACTTCCAATAGCGCAACCTCCAGGTAAAGCAACCTCCGCCTTCCCATAGCGCGTCAGCAATGGTCCTAATACCAATATCGAAGCGCGCATAGTTTTAACTAGCTCATAAGGCGCACTGAAATGTTCAATGGTGCTGCTGTTTACCTCGACATTTAGCTTTTCGTCAACGATCGGTTGAACCCCCATGCATCCTAGAAGTTCCAACATGGTAGTAATGTCGTAAAGATGGGGAAGATTACAGATTTGAACAGTTTCTTGTGTTAGCAATGTAGCTGCCATTATCGGCAAGGCAGAGTTCTTGG
>PBXX01000002.1 GCA_002727755.1 Gammaproteobacteria bacterium
AATGGCTCAACGCCTGTTCAAATAGCTTTAATCACATCTAGGATAGAAAGATTAACTGAGCATTCNAAATTACATAAACATGATTACTCAAGTAAAAAAGGTTTAGTAACATTGGTTGATCAAAGNAGAAAATTATTGTCNTATTTAANNAAAAATGACAATAGCAAATACCAAGAAGTTGTAAAGTCTCTTGGTTTAAGACGTTAAGCAAGATAGCAAGTAATAGTAGTAATAAGAAAGAATAATAAATGATAAATAAATATGAGTTGGAGTTGGGTGGAAGAGTTTTCGAGTTTGAGTTTGGGAAAATAGCTAATCTAGCAGGCGGCGCAGTAACAATAAAAGTTGATGACACTGTATTACTTGTGACTGCATGTGCACGGGATGAAGCAATGGATGTTGATTTTCTTCCGTTAACAGTTGAAGTTCAAGAAAAATCTTATGCCGCAGGAAAAATGCCTGGAGGTTTCTTTAAGAGAGAAGGAAGNCCATCAGAACAAGCAATTTTAAATTGCAGATTGGTTGATNGACCNCTAAGACCGCTTTTCCCAAAAAATTATCATAATGATACACAGATAGCCATTACAGTTTTATCTACTGACTTAGAATTTCCATANTCTTCATTAGGCATNTTAGGAGCCTCAATGGCATTAATGGTTTCCGATATTCCGTTTAGTGAACCTGTAGGAGCATGTGAAATAGGATATATAGATGGAGAGTTAATAGTAAATCCAACATATGAACAACTTGAATCAAGCGATTTACAATTAACAGTTGCTGGNACATCTGAAGCAATTATGATGGTGGAAGCAGGAGCAAACTTTGTTTCTGAAGAACTTTTGCTGGAAGCTTTAGAACTAGCTCAAGAAAANAATATAAAAATGGCAGANTTGCAAAAGAAAATAGTTAAAGAAATTGGTAAAGAAAAAAATGTCATTGAAGAAAAATTAAATGAACCAGTTGTTAATGCTGAATTACTTAATGATTCAGCAGAAAAAATAAATCAACTGTATGACAAAGGTTTAAGCAAATCTGAACTTTCAGATGAAAAAAAGAAATTGATTGAAGAGTTGGNAGATAAAATTGAAATTGAAGATGAATCTGACGANTTAAATAAAGTAAAAGATGAAATTTCTTCTTTAGAAAAAAACATAGTTAGGGAACGTATATTAGATAAAGGTGTAAGACCTGATAATAGAAAATCAGATGAAATAAGAGACCTTGAATCTGAAGTTGGAGTGTTGCCAAGAGTACATGGTTCTTCATTATTTAAAAGAGGTGAAACTCAAGCATTAGGAACAGTGACTTTGGCTTCGTTAAGTGAAAAACAGAAATTAGATTTTTTGTCTCCAATTACTGAAAAAACATTTATGCTCCATTATAATTTCCCTCCTTACTCAGTAGGTGAGTCGGGAAGATTTATGACAAGTAGAAGAGAACAGGGTCATGGTGCATTAGCCGAAAGAGCAATTAAGCCAGTTTTGCCTAGTGAGGAAGATTGGCCATATGCTATGAGAGTTGTGTCAGACATAATGAGTTCAAACGGATCTACATCTATGGCTTCTGTCTGCGCAGGAATACTTTCATTGATGGATGGTGGTGTACCTATTAAAGAAACTGTTGCTGGAATAGCTATGGGTCTAATACTTAATCCTGATGGCAAATATGCAATTTTAACTGATATTCAAGGCTTAGAAGATCATTTAGGTGATATGGATTTCAAGGTTGCTGGGTCACGGNCTGGTGTNACAGCTTTGCAAATGGACATAAAGGTTAAGGGTGTTACTCCTCAAATTCTAAGCGAAGCCTTGGAGCAAGCAAAGAAGGCACGATTGGAAATAATAGATCATATGGAAGAAACGTTGCCTGAACCAAGAGAAGATGTAAGTGAATTTGCACCAAAGACTGTCAAAATACAAATACCGAAAGATAAAATAGGAATGGTTATTGGAAGTGGGGGCTCAACTATAAAAGAAATTGTAAGTGAATTTGATGTAACTATTGATATTTCTGATGATGGAACTGTGAGCATAGGTGGAGTTGAGTCTGTAAGAATTGAAAATGCTATTGAAAAAATACAATCAATAATCAAGGATGTTGAGGTTGGTGATGTTTATCAAGGAAAAGTTGTTAAATTAATGGATTTTGGCGCTTTCGTAAACATACTTCCAGGCAAAGATGGACTTGTTCATATTAGTGAAATAAGTGATGAAAGAGTTGATTCAGTGGAGTCAGCTTANGAAGTTGGNCAAGAAGTGGAAGTNATAGTTAAGAAAATNGACAANCAAAACAGGATTGATTTGTCCGCAAGAGTAGAAAAATATCTTTCAGGTGAACTTTCTTTTGAAGANGANAAACCAAAAAANTTTAATAAATCTAAATCTAATTCNAAAAGAAAAGATNTGAGAAANTNTAATCCAAAGCCACCAACTTTGAGAAATTAGCATTTTTAATATTAAAATATCTTNATGAAGAAAATTTTAATAAACGGATATTTAGGCAAAATGGGCCAATCTCTTGTAGGAGTTTTAAATAACTCCAAAGAATATGAATTAATACACTCNGTTGATATTAATTCTGATTCCTCACAAAATTCCTCTACCAATTTTGATGATATTAACCCAAGTNTTTTAGAAAAAATTGATTGCGTAGTTGATTTTTCAAATTCAAGAGGNTTTAAAGCATCATCTGAGTTTTCAATCAAAAATGGAATACCGTATGTCAGTGGAAGTACAGGTTATAGCAATCAAGATTTAGAAAATATTAAAAAAATGCATTCAAAAAATAAAGTTGGCATCGCATTGTGTTCTAACTTTTCAACNGGTGCAATTCTANTAGCCCATTTTGGTAAGATTGCTTCGAAGTATTATGACTATGCAGAATTGATTGAAAGCCATCATGAAAAAAAATTGGATGCTCCTAGCGGAACGTCAATTTCTATAGCAAATGCAGTTTCCGATGCAAAGNATAAATCATTTAATGTGGTTAAATCTGATATAAACAAAATCGACAATACTACAGGTAATAATTTGGCTGGTGTTAATATTCACAGCTTACGATTGCCTGGTGTCATTGCAAAACATGAATTAATTTTTGGCGCACAAGGTGAAAACTTAACTATTACTCACAATTCGTCTGATAGGGAAAGTTTCATGCCTGGAGTGTTGATGGCAGTTGATCATGTAATTGAAAATGACCAAATAATTATTGGATTAGAAAAAATATTAGGATTATGAAAAATAGCAATTTTCCTTCAATATCCATTGTTGGTGCTACTGGAGCAGTTGGGAAAATATGTTTAGATATTTTAAATGAGAGAGATTACCCAGTTGAAAAAATAAATTTATTTGCTTCTAGCAGGTCCGCAGGAAAAAAAATAATTTATGGAAGCAGTGAAATAATTGTAAAAGAGGCAACAAAGAATTCGTTCGAAGACTCAGATGTTGTATTTATTTCTGCTGACAGCAGTGTTAGTTTGAACCTTGCACCTTCCGCTGTGGAATCAGGTGCATTAGTAATTGATGACGGTTCTGCATTTAGAATGAAGGAAGATGTTCCGCTCGTAGTACCAGAAGTAAATGAAAGTGACATAAATTTCCATAAAGGAATTATTTCAATTCCAAATTGCACAACTACACCACTTGTAATGGCATTAGATAGGTTAAGAAGATTATCAAAAATAAATAGGATACAAGCTACCACTTATCAAGCTGTATCTGGAAGTGGTTCAATGGCAGTTTCTGAGTTGCATGAACAAACTAAGAATATTTTAAATAATGAAGAAATATCAAAGTCAGTATATCCTCACCAGATTGCATTTTCATTAATTCCTCAAGTAGATGAATTTATGCCAGATGGTTACACCAAAGAGGAACATAAAATGATTAATGAAACAAGAAAAATTCTCCATGATAATAACCTCAAAATATCTGCAACATGTGTGAGAGTCCCAATTTATTATTGCCATTCAGAAGTTGTGTCAGTTGATTTAGAAGATGAGATAAATGTAAATGAAATTATTGAGGTCTTTAGGTCTGCTTCTGGAATAAAATTAATTGGAGATGGATTAAATGAAGACTATCCTACTCCAAGCTTTGTACAAGGAAAAGACGAAATTTATATTGGAAGAATTAGGAAAGATAGCAGCAATCAAAAAGGTATTAATTTTTGGATAGTTTCAGATAATCTAAGAAAAGGGGCAGCATTAAATGCTATTCAAATCATGGATTCATCAATTAAATTAGGTAAAATTCCAAAATTCAGGTAACTTTGTTTTCAATNAAATTATGTATATATTTTTCCAAAGGAATATGAAAAATGTTAAAAAATGACAGATTAATTACAGCTATGATTACGCCATTTAAGGATAATGGTGATGTTGATATAGATACCGCAAAAAAACTTGCAATTGCATTAAATAAGTCCGGCAGCGACGCAATTTTAATTGGTGGCACNACAGGTGAATCACCAACTTTATCAGATCATGAAAAGTTAGAATTATTTAAAAATGTAAAAGATGCTGTTGGTGACAATGCAAGAGTTATTGCAGGCACAACGGATAATAATAATTTGAAATCAATTGAACTTTCATTAGAAGCGCAAAATTTAGGAGTTGATGGACTTCTCTTGACTGTCCCTGCTTACAATAAGCCCACACAACAAGGCTTAATTTATCATTTCAATAAAATTGCTGACTCAGTAAATATTCCATGCATATTATATAACGTGCCNGGAAGAACTTCATTAAATATGGAAGCTGAAACAACCCTNAAATTATCTCTACATGAAAATATTATTGGAATAAAAGAAGCCTCAAGTGATTTGTCGCAAATAACAAANATAATAAGCNATACATCTGATTCAGACTTTAGNGTATGGAGTGGAAATGATGATGAAACATTTTCAATTATGGCTTTGGGGGGATTTGGAGTAGTNAGTGTAGCTTCAAATATAATAGGCAATCAAATTAAGACTATGATGGGATCTATATTAGAAGGAAATATTGAATCAGCTGCTAATCATCACAAAGAATTACTCCCACTTTTTCAGGGATTATTTTGGGTAACAAATCCAATTTTAATTAAAAGAGCNTTAAATATTTCTGGATTCAATGTAGGNGGATTAAGGCTTCCAATGGTAGATAGCAAAGAATTTGAGAATGAATTTTCAAAATTGATATCAAAATATGATATTGATGTAACTAAGACTTAAATATAGTTTGGTTTCTTTTAGGGCCAGTTGANATTACACTAATTTCTACNTTTAATTCTTTTTCNATAAATTCAATATACTTAACNGCATTTTCAGGCAGATTGGCATAATCATCTATTCCAAACGTTGATTGTTCCCATCCTGGCAAAGAAATATAATCACCATTTTTCAATATTTTTATATTTTTTATTCCATCTAAAACATCAAGTTTCATAATAGCTATTNTATTAAANCCATTAGTCATTATTGAATAATTAGCTGAATCAATATCAAACCAACCNCATCTTCTTTCCCTNCCTGTTGTTGTGCCAAATTCATGACCTTTTTCCAAAATATGATTTCCTACACTATCTGATTTGGGAATTTCAGACGGNAATGGCCCTTCACCAACTCTAGTTGCATAAGCTTTAAAAATTCCTATTGTATTTTTTATATCAGCTGGAACCAATCCAGTTCCTGTTATTGCTCCTCCAATTGTTGAATTAGATGAAGTAACAAATGGATAAGATCCATGATCAATATCAAGTAAAGCACCTTGAGCACCCTCAAGAAGTATATTTTCATTATTTTCAAGCTTTAATCTTAATAATTTTTGAGTATCACCAACAAATTGACTTAATTTTTCTGACCATTCAGGCCATCTGGAAATATCTTCCATTCTGAATCCATTTCTTGACACTTTATCCATATAAGCAGGACCTATACCTCTTCCTGTAGTTCCAATTTTCTGAGATTCTCTTTCTTTTTCTTGCTTATTATCTAACTCAATGTGTTTAGGAAGAATTATGTGAGCTTTATCACTAATAACGAAATTTTTTGGAGTTACCTTTATCCCGGATTGTATTAGATTATCCATTTCTTCAATCAGAACTGATGGATCTACAACACAACCATTCCCAATAATACATGTGATATCACTGTTTAAAATTCCAGAAGGAATTAAATGAAGTTTAAATTCTCCAAGATCATTTATAACTGTATGGCCAGCATTATTTCCTCCAGAAAATCTGGCAACAGCACTATAACTTGAAGCCATTAAATCTACAATTTTACCTTTTCCTTCATCTCCCCATTGTCCTCCAATTACTACGTCAGCTGGCATATTTAAAATCCTTGTTGTTGCGTTATNAAATTATAGTTTATTTAATATCAATTGATTAGCAAACAATAAATAAAAAAACTGTTGATATTTTGACGATCAAAGGATAAGATTCTTTGCTGATCCTCTTTTTTGTGGATCCCTGTAATTTTTACAGGTTTAACAATTGAATATAAAGCGAATAATTACATCGAGGATATTTTAAAATTAATTTTTTAAATATTTTCTTGAACTAAAGTTGATTCTCTTAATGGGTTAAACTATTAAGAGCATATGGCGGATGCCTTGGCAATAAGGGCCGAAGAAGGGCGTAGCAAGTCTGCGATAAGCCTCGACTAGCTGTCTAGCAAGCTTAATCGAGGATTCCCGAATGTGGAAACACATCTGTAGAGATGCAAATTTAATTTGCGGTAAGTGGGGGAACTGAAACATCTAAGTACCCNGAGGAAAATAAATCGAATGAGATTCCCTGAGTAGCGGTGAGCGAAATGGGACCAGCCTAAATTACTGGATCTTAACGGATTGGAGTCTTTTGATCTGGTTCGGTTGTAGGAGTCTATATGAATACCTCCAAGTGTTCAGAAGAGTAAGAAATCGTTTTTTTAGAAGAATGAAGTTTGGAAAAACCAGCCATAGAGGGTGATAGCCCCGTATTTGAAAAAAAGACGACTCTTCATAGATTTCCTGAGTACCACGGGACACGTGAAATCCTGTGGGAATCTAGGGAGACCACTCTCTAAGGCTAAATACCCTTATTGACCGATAGTGAACTAGTACCGTGAGGGAAAGGTGAAAAGAACCCCTAAAGGGGAGTGAAATAGAACTGAAACCGTATGCTTACAAGCCGTTGGAGCAATTTATTGTGACAGCGTGCCTATTGAAGAATGAGCCGGCGAGTTAATTTATGTAGCAAGGTTAAGATATTAAGTATTGGAGCCGAAGCGAAAGCGAGTCTGAATAGGGCGTTTAGTTGCATGGATTAGACCCGAAACCGTGTGAGCTACCCATGACCAGGGTGAAGCGAAATTAACGTTTCGTGAAGGCCCGAACCCTTGTACGCTGCAAAGTGCTGGGATGAGTTGTGGGTAGAGGAGAAATTCCAAACGAACACGGAGATAGCTGGTTCTCCCCGAAATGTATTTAGGTACAGCCTTAGGTATTAACTGATGGAGGTAGAGCACTGGATGAGCTAGCGGGCGCAAGTTTAGCAAACTCAACCAAACTAAGAATGCCATCAGCCGAATCCTAGGAGTGAGACAGTGACGGATAAGCGCCATTGTCGAAAGGGAAACAGCCCAGATCGCAAGCTAAGGTCCCAAAGTTATAGTTAAGTGGTAAAGGAAGTTGGATCGCCCAGACAGCTAGTAGGTTGGCTTAGAAGCAGCCATCCTTTAAAGAGTGCGTAATAGCTCACTAGTCGAGGGGTTCTGCGCCGAAAATTATCGGGGCTAAACTATACACCGAAGCTGCGGGATTCTTTATGAATCGGTAGGGGAGCGTTCTCAATGCACTGAATCTGAATTGTGAAATTTGGTGGAGCGTTGAGAAGTGAGAATGTCGGCATGAGTAGCGACAATCTTTGTGAGAATCAAAGACACCGGAAGTCCGAGGTTTCCTACGCAACGTTGATCGGCGTAGGGTTAGTCGGTCCTAAGGAGAAGCCGAAAGGTGAATTCGATGGACAGCTGGTCAAAATTCCAGCACCGTAATTATCCTGTTATGCAACGAAGGGACGCGATAAGGACTGTTAAGCATGCCTATGGACATGGTGTGTGGGGCCTTGTAGGNAAGTGATTGTGGTTAAAAGAACAGTTACGTTATTAACTGAGAAGGTTTCAGACCTTAAGGCTTCGGCCTTAGGGAATTTAACACGAACTANGTCGCCAAGAAAAGCTTCGTTGATAGGGATATTATGACCGTACCGAAAACCGACACAGGTGGACAGGGGTAAAAGCCCCAAGGTGAACGAGAAAACCATCCTCAAGGAACTCGGCAAATTAACCCCGTAACTTCGGAATAAGGGGAGCCTAAAATATATAGACTTCGCGTTGAAAGTATTTTAGGCCGCAGAGAATTGGTCTGAGCGACTGTTTATCAAAAACACAGGTCCGTGCTAAAGCGAAAGCTGATGTATACGGGCTGACGCCTGCCCAGTGCCGGTAGGTTAAAGTGAAGAGTGAGAGCTTTGATCTGAAGCCCCGGTGAACGGCGGCCGTAACTATAACGGTCCTAAGGTAGCGAAATCCCTTGTCGGGTAAGTTCCGACCTGCACGAAAGGCGTAACGACTTGGACACTGTCTCGAGGGTGGACTCGGTGAAATTGCATGACCCGTAAAGATGCGGGTTACGCGCAGCAGGACAAAAAGACCCCGTGGAGCTTTACTGTAGCTTGGCATTGAATTGNGATTAATGATGTGTAGGATAGGCGGGAGACTATGAATTTTGAGCGTCAGCTCAATTGGAGTCGCCCTTGAAATACCGCCCTTCTTTGGTCTTGATTCTAACTTTTTTAGGACAGTGTCTGGTAGGCAGTTTGACTGGGGCGGTCGCCTCCTAAAATGTAACGGAGGCGCCCAAAGGTAACCTCAGGCTGGATGGAAATCAGCTTTTGAGTGCATTGGCATAAGGTTGCTTGACTGCGAGACCAACAAGTCGAGCAGGGACGAAAGTCGGGCAAAGTGATCCCACGGTACCGAGTGGAAGGGCCGTGGCTTAACGGATAAAAGCTACCCCGGGGATAACAGGCTTATCTCCCCCAAGAGTCCATATCGACGGGGAGGTTTGGCACCTCGATGTCGGCTCGTCGCATCCTGGGGCNGNAGNANGTCCCAAGGGTNGGGCTGTTCGCCCGTTAAAGC
>PBXX01000011.1 GCA_002727755.1 Gammaproteobacteria bacterium
ATGACAAACTCTGCTCAGGAATTTATCACGCCTCTTACCCTTCAAGCTCTTTCGGGTAATCATGTATTTACAAATTTAGTGGATGTTGAAGCTGAAGCGGCCATGGGGCATATAGAGCTCGCACGTTGGGCAGACCTGATTTTGATCGCTCCAACTACCGCAGATTTTATGACAAGAATTGTTCAAGGGAAGGCGAACGACATTGTTACCGCTCTTGTGTTAGCGAGCCATGCGCCAATAGCTATAGCTCCAGCAATGAACCAAGCTATGTGGGCAAATAATGTAACTCAGAAAAATCTTGATGTGCTTAAACAGCGCGGCATCACTATATTGGGGCCNGCAGANGGAGAGCAGGCTTGNGGNGANATAGGTNCGGGGCGCATGNTGGAGCCGATGGAGTTANTTGAAAAGTGCTCTNGTCTTTTCNAGNAAGGATTATTNGCCGGTAAAAACCTNATTATNACTGGNGGTCCAACNAGGGAAGCAATTGATCCGGTTCGTTATATTTCAAATAACAGCTCAGGGAAAATGGCATTTGCCCTTGCTGCAGAGGCCGCGGATGCGAATGCCAGAGTTACCCTAATTAGCGGTCCAGTTGATCTCCAAACACCCTCTCGAGTCAAGCGAATCAATGTGGAAAGTGCGGAGGAAATGTTCACAAAAGTTATGCAATTTCGATCAGAAATGGATATTTTCATCGGAGTAGCTGCTGTTGCTGATTATCGTCCAAAACAAGTCGCAAAGGAAAAAATTAAGAAGGATGATGAATCTATGAACCTTAGTCTGATTAAAAATCCAGATATTATTTCTAAAGTTGCGGCATTGACTAGAAAACCATTTACCGTTGGATTTGCTGCGGAAACTAATTCGGTTGTTGAAAACGGAAGAGAAAAGCTTCGTAGGAAGAAGCTTGATCTGCTGTTTGCTAATAACGCGATCGATACATTTAATAGTGATAACATTACTGTAACAGCGATCGATCAAAACTCAGAATATCAACTTGGTCCCGCGAACAAATCAGTGGTTGCTCGAAAAATGATAGAGTTAATTTCTGCTGCACTCGAAGAAGATGCAACGGAAAAGTCGTAGAGTGCCGCTCTAAGTATAAACCTTATTTTCAATGAGTTATGTCATCTTACTATGTCCCTTAATTTAAGAAGCGCAAAAAATATTGCCAAGGTTTTAACTGAGGCCCTGCCCTACATTCAGAAATTCACTGGCAAGACAGTTGTCGTAAAGTACGGTGGCAATGCCATGGTGGACGATGGATTAAAAAAGAGTTTTGCAAGAGATATAGTGCTGATGAAGTTAGTTGGAATTAATCCAATTGTTGTTCACGGAGGTGGTCCGCAAATCGGTTCAGTACTTAAGAAACTGTCAATCCAATCGGAATTTATAGATGGATTACGCGTAACAGATAGTCAAACAATGGACGTAGTAGAAATGGTTCTTGGTGGATTAGTTAATAAGGAAATAGTTAACTTACTCAATCAGAATCAGGGCAGGGCAATTGGGGTTTCAGGCAAAGACGGCAAACTAATCAAAGCTAAAAAACTTCGACTAAAACAAAAAAAGCAGAGGCTTACCGATGAAATAATTGATATTGGCCACGTTGGGGAAGTAGTCGGCATAAATACAGAAATACTCGATGTTATGAAGGATAGTAATTTTATTCCGGTTATAGCCCCAATTGGGACAGACGACTCTGGTACTAGTTTTAACATTAACGCAGACTCAGTTGCCGGCGAGATTGCGACAGTCATGGGCGCAGAGAAGCTAATTCTTTTAACTAACGTTGAAGGTGTGAAAGACAAGACAGGAAATGTTTTGACAGGATTAACCCCCATCCAAGCGTCGAGGCTCATAACCAATAGAACATTGAAAGATGGAATGGTTCCTAAAGTGCAGTGCGCTGTAAATGCTATCAAAAGCGGCGTGACTTCAGCTCATATAATAGATGGAAGGGTGGAGCATGCAGTTTTATTGGAAATATTTACAGATGAAGGCGTTGGTACACTAATAACTAAGCGTGCAAAAAAAGCTAACAATTTATAAGCAAGTTGTATTAAAAATAACAAATTCATAGAACTTTGGGAGATTTAAACCGTTTTTATGCCCAGTAAGAATAAGACAACTCGCAAAGACCGAATTTTACGATCACTCGCTCGCTTGCTAGAAACTTCTCCAGGCGCAAGAATCACTACAGCTTCTTTAGCTAGTCATGTAGGGGTATCAGAGGCCGCACTTTACAGACATTTTCCAAGTAAGACTAAAATGTTTGATGATCTGATAACATTCATTGAGGAAACTCTATTTTCCCGAATCTCTCGAGTATTAAAAGAAGAACAGTCCGCATCCATCAGATGCTATAAAATTCTTACACTGATACTTACATTTTGTGAAAAGAATCCAGGCTTGACCCGATTACTAACTGGCGATGTGCTGGCAGGGGAAACTGAAAGCTTACGAAACCGTGTTTCACGATTCTATGATCGTATTGAATCTCAACTAAAACAGGTATTGCGAGAAGCTCAAATTAGGGAAAACCTAAGACCTACTGCTTCACCAGCCGCTGTTGCTAACCTTTTACNAGCCTCGATAGAGGGCCGACTNTCNCAATTTGTTAGGAGCGAATTCAAAAAATCTCCGTTAGAGAATTGGGGTACCCAATGGGATTTCTTGAGTAAAAANTTATTGCTCCCTTTTGAACCTAACTNAGTANTTNAAATCAGACCCCATAAAGATTTTGGTACCTTTTGACTCCCTCCAAANTNCTTTTTAACTCNCTNTCCTCGGACAATTCAAGATATGAAATTATGTCTTCAAGACTNACAATGCTAATTACAGAGATACCCAACATTTCCTCAATTTCTTGAATTGCTGATAACTCCCCCAANCCTCTTTCTTGTCTATCCAGAGCTACGGCTACCCCCGATATCCGAGCATTTGTACTCCGAATTATTTCAACAACTTCCCTGATAGCCGTTCCTGCCGTAATGACATCGTCTATAACTAATACACTGCCTTCAAGATTNGAACCTACTAGCANCCCTTTCTCNCCGTGCTGTTTCNCTTCTTTTCTNTTGAAAACGTAGGGTTTCTCTAAATCATATTCTCTAGACAGCACAATCGCAGTGGCTGANACTAAAGGAATGCCTTTGTAAGCGGGACCAAACAAAACATCAAAAGAAAGATTCGACTCTACTATTGCAGACGCATAGGATTCAGCAAGAAAATTCAATTTTTTGCCGGAATTAAATAACCCTGCATTAAAGAAATAAGGACTAATCCTACCCGACTTAAGCTTAAACTCTCCGAACCTAAGTATCTTGTGGTCAATAACAAAATCTAAAAATTTAGACTGATAATTATGCATAAAACCTCTTAGTCAATATTTAAAGCTAACGCTTTTTTCTGCATTTTAATCAATTCTTTGATACCTATATCAGCAACATCCATCATTTCTAGTAGTTCGCTTCGGCTGAAATCACCTTCTTCGCCAGTGCCTTGAATTTCAATATATTGACCGGATTCAGTCATCACAAAATTCATATCCGTCTCTGCACTGGAATCCTCTAGATAGTCCAGATCAAGTACTATTTGCCCATTAACAAGTCCAGCGGATACGGAAGCGACTAATTGCTTTAATGGTGATTCGGTTAACAATTTTTCTTCCAGAATATGAGATATAGCATCAACAACCGCTATGCATGCTCCGGTTATTGAAGCAGTGCGTGTACCACCATCCGCTTGCAAAACATCACAATCAATCTTGATTGTTCGTTCACCCAACTTCTTCAGGTCGACGACTGCNCGCAATGATCGCCCTATTAATCTTTGTATCTCTATACTTCGAGCTGCTCTTTGTGATCTCGTCGCTTCGCGATCCATCCTTCTGTCAGTCGAACGCGGAATCATGCCATACTCAGCAGTCACCCAACCTTGCCCCTTACCCTTCANAAATCGGGGAACAGAATCTTCGACAGACGCATTACATAAGACCTTNGTATCACCAAATTCTATAAGAACAGAACCCTCAGCATACTTAGTGTATCCCCTAGTAATTGAAATTTCTCTCAGCTCCCCGTTTTTACGACCACCTAACCTCATTATCTTTCCTGCCTCAATTAAGGGCTTCTCTATAAACTATATCCAAATTATCCTCTAATTCCCCGCAAGTTACGAGCTGCGCCTCGATAAACCTTTATACCAAAATGGTTCCTTATTGAGTTAATATGCTTTCAAAAAATTAGAGGCAAAAATCATGGTATATAGCATGACGGCTTTCTCCAGGCAGCAGCTTGAACACGAATGGGGCTCACTTACTTGGGAGATTCGTTCAGTCAACCACCGCTACTTAGAACCGAGCNTTCGGCTNCCAGANAACTTTCGTAGCCTAGAAAACCCTATCCGAAAGCAGTTGAGAGATAAGCTTTATCGAGGAAAAATAGAATGTCTGCTNAGATTTCGAACGGTAGAAGCAAATCAAATAGACTGGCAATTGAATNTAGACTTAATTTCTCAATTAACTAAAGCAAACNTGGAAATTAACAATANTATAGGGGGTGATTATAAACTGAGTAGCTTGGATATTTTGAAATGGCCTGGGGTGATTAGTGATCNATCCATTGACGAGGAGATATTCAATAAGGAAGCTATGGGACTTTTCGAAAAAGCGTTAGACGATCTCATGGTTGTTCGCGAAAGGGAAGGTGCATCCCTCAGAGATGCGATATTAAAGAGGATTGCATCGATACAACGTATTATAGATTCTATACAAGCAAAGATGCCTTCCATAATTTTGAAACAAAAGGAAAATTTGCTTAATAAATTGGAGGACATAAAAGCAGAATTTGAGCCGACAAGGTTAGAACAAGAAATAACGCTGCTTGCCCAAAAGGCCGATGTAGACGAAGAATTAGATCGACTAAATTCTCATTTACAAGAGGCTAAAAGAGTATTAGATTCGGGCGGGCAGATAGGTAGAAGGTTGGATTTTTTAATGCAGGAATTGAATAGAGAAGCAAATACACTTTCCTCCAAATCAATTGTCGTAGANACCACNCAAAGTGCCGTCGAGCTTAAGGTTCTAATTGAACAAATGCGAGAACAAATCCAAAACATTGAATAAATGAATCAAGGAATTCTNTTTATAATAACTGCTCCTTCAGGGGCAGGTAAAACCACTTTAGTAAAGGAGGTTCTAAAACGAATTCCGGGCCTATCTGTTTCTGTATCATATACAACAAGACCAATTAGGCCTAGCGAGATAAATGGCCAAAATTACCACTTTGTGGATGAANNCACATTTCTAAGAATGAGTTCCAATGGNGACTTTCTTGAAGTTGCAGAAGTTTATGGNCACAAATACGGGACTTCAAAGTCGTGNGTACNCAAAGANTTTGANCAGGGCAATGATGTAATTCTGGAAATAGACTGGCAGGGAGCGGAACAAGTAAAAAATTTATTTCAAAAAGCTTGTTCTATATTTATTTTGCCTCCATCCCTCAAGGAATTAACCGACCGCCTATATAAACGCCAACAAGATGACAGTGTCACTATTGNAGTTCGCATGGCTCAGGCCAAAGAGGTGATTTCGCATTATACAGACGCGAACTACGTTGTGGTTAATGATATATTTGATGAAACCGTTGAAGACATTGTCGCAATAATNAGGTCACAANNGCTTAGAGTACAAACTCAGAAGNTAAATCTTGCAAATTTGATGGCAGATTTGACCGAAGAAGAGCATCTTACTTGAGGGTTATTATTTGAGTATAGGTGGATTTTCATCCAAAAATCGGTAAAATTTCGCCCTCTCTGGAATTTTCCCAGTTTAGTTGGAGCGAAAAATATGGTTTCACATACGCTCTGCTTTTTTTCATGTAAAAAATCATAGTTCACAGAACTATCTTAGGGACAAAAATGGCAAGAATTACAGTAGAAGACTGTCTTGATAATGTAGACAATAGATTCGAATTGGTTATGGTCTCGAGCAAAAGGGCTCGCCAGATTCAAGCGGAAGGAAAAGATCCGTTGGTTGAAGCTGACAACGACAAACCAACAGTAATTGCGCTCCGAGAGATTGCAGAAGGACTAGTCAACGCAGAAATTCTTACTGAGAAGCCCAGCGTCGAAATTGAGGAATTAGAGGATAGCTCTCTAGAAGAAACTCAAATAGTCGCGCAACAGGAAGAACCCCAAAAAACCGAGCTTTAATCGAATGGTGGTAAAACAGATTGCGATCATTGCCAGACAAAGGCTCAATCAATTCCCTTAGCGCTGGGCTCTCAAGTTATCTTGCTAAAGAGCAGGTGAATAGTGTCCGTCGCGCTTATTTTTACGCAGAACAAGCTCATGATGGGCAGTATAGGCACAGCGGTGATCCTTATGTGAGTCATCCGTTGGCCGTAGCGCTAATTCTGAGCGAAATGCACATGGATCATCAAAGTTTGATGGCAGCGATGTTGCACGATGTCATCGAAGATACAGGTGTAACAAAGACGGCCATTAAAAATCAATTCGGAAACACTGTCGCGGACCTCGTAGACGGGGTTAGCAAACTCAACAAAATTACGTTTAGCTCTCGGGCCGAAGCACAGGCTGAAAATTTTCAAAAAATGGCTATGGCTATGGCTAAAGATCTCCGTGTGATAATGGTCAAGATTGCTGACCGTCTCCATAATATGAGAACCCTCGGCGTTTTGAACGCNATTAANAGNCGNAGAATNGCCAGAGAGACATTAGATATCTATGCCCCTATCGCCAATAGNCTTGGTATGAATAATGTGCGAATTGAATTTGAAGAACTGGGATTNGCAGCNCTTTATCCAATGCGAGCGAAAAGGATAAGCGCTGAAGTAAAAAGAATAAGAGGTAATAGAAAAGAAATAGTCAGTCAGATTCAAACTTCACTGGAAGCATGCCTCGANAGAGAGCTCCTGCCAGGGAGAACCATTGGAAGGGAAAAACACCTTTATAGNATTTATGAAAAAATGAGGAGCAAGCGAAAGTCCTTTTCNGAAATCATGGANGTGTATGCNTTTCGAATAATTGTTGACCGAGTAGACACATGTTATCGAGTTCTGGGCGCGGTTCACAGTTTATATAAGCCAGTGCCAGGGCGGTTTAAAGATTACATAGCNATTCCTAAGGCTAATGGATATCAATCACTGCACACAACATTGTTTGGAATGCACGGAGTACCGATTGAAATTCAGATCCGAACCGAAGAGATGGANGCTATGGCTAACAATGGCATCGCTTCTCACTGGCTTTATAAATCNAGCGATGATTTGCCAAGCAATGCTCAGATTCGGGCAAGAGANTGGGTTAATGGTCTACTGGAAATGCAGAAACATGCGGGCAACTCACTNGAATTCATTGAGAATGTNAAAATCGATTTGTTCCCNGANGAAATTTATGTCTTNACACCAAAAGGCCAGATTTTTGAGCTTCCGACAGGTTCTACAGCAGTCGATTTTGCCTATGCAATTCANACTGATGTAGGNAATTCCTGCGTAGCATGCAGGGTTAGTAGNCGGTTNGCNCCANTAAGTGAACCTTTGCAAAGTGGGCAGACNGTTGAAATTATCACAGCACCTGGAACACAACCTAATCCAGCTTGGTTAAGCTTCGTGATAACNGGTAAAGCNAGAAGTAANATACGTCACTACTTAAAAAATCAGAAGTTTTCCGAGTCAATCTCANTGGGTAAACGNTTACTCAATAAAGCTTTAGCAAACTTTGATAATAATATAGATTCTGTNTCTGAAAAAAATATCGATAGTTTATTACAACAATTCAACTTACAAAACTTAGACCAACTCTTAGAGGAAATTGGTCTAGGTAATCGTATGGCTTACATGATCGCTCAGCGCCTTTCGGCNGGCAGTCATTCTAATATCAANGGATTCGAAAATAGAAATAGCACTAAAGAGACTGCNAATACTTTTGCAATCCTTGGTTCTGAGGGTATGGTCATGAATTATGCNAAATGCTGTCATCCAATCCCCGGAGATCCGATTGTTGGTCATATAAGTTCCGGACGAGGCATGGTAATTCACACAGAGGACTGCATAAATATCGCTGAAATCCAGGACAATCCGGATAAATGTGTCTCAGTAACTTGGGATCCCAATGTAGAGGGTGAGTTCTCTGTGGAGTTTAGAGTCGAATTAGAAAACCAAAGAGGCATTATCGCGACCCTTGCTACAACTATTACTGGCGTCGAGGCCAACATCGAGAAGATAAGCACTGTCGAGAGGGATGCTAGGTTTAGTATTGTCAATTTATCATTGAATGTCCGAAATCGCGTGCATCTCGCCAGGGTCATGAGACGAGTGAGATTGATNAAGGCGGTAAGTAAAGTAACTAGGGTAAAAAGTCGCAAAGTTCGCAAAGTCATCAAAACACAGCTAGGTAGCCACTAATGTCCACTAAACTTTCNATAAAGACAACCAATGCGCCACAAGCAATNGGCCCATACTCCCAAGCCATAAAAAAAGACTCGCTAGTTTTTATATCAGGACAAATACCGCTGGTTCCTGGGACAACGGAACTAGTTGGAACCGACTTAGCCGAACAAACTCACCANGTTTTNAAGAATCTCCAATCNGTCGCTGAAGCCAGTGGTGGANGCTTAAACGATATTGTTAAACTTACCATTTATCTGACNGATTTAAGTGCTTTCGCNATCGTGAATGAGATTATGACAAGTTATTTTATNGAGCCATATCCCGCAAGAGCGACCATTGAAGTTAGCGCTTTACCAAAATCTGCTTTAGTAGAAGTCGAAGCAATTCTAGCTCTCTGATATGCCAAATTTTGCCAGATCTGATTTCTAGCTGAATCAGTAAAAACCACATATACTTTCTGAAAATTAGCATTAGCTATGCTTTAAGTTATGCCAAACAAAACTCTCGATTCGGTTGCAATTACCTCACTTAAAGGGGTTGGCCCTTCCCTTGAAAGAAAATTTAATCAACTCGGAATTTACAATCTACAAGACCTCCTTTTTCATCTACCTTTTAGATATGAAGACCGAACCAAATTAAGTCCAATAAATTCGGTAAAGTTGGGAGACCGCGTCCAAATAAATGGAGAAATCGTATCGAATAAAATTCTTTTCGGCNAACGCAGAAGCCTACAATGTATGTTGCGTGATTCTACCGGNTTTATCTATCTCCGATTTTTCCACTTTAGCTCCGCACAGAAAAATTCCTTAACTCCTGGGAAGCTCCTAAGTTGCTATGGGGAAGTTCGACGTGGGAGAAATGGATTTGAAATTTATCATCCTGAATACAAAGAGATACATANCTACGACACTAACTCTTTAGAGAATTCATTGACGCCAATTTATCCAACAACCGATGGGATNCAACANAAAAGGCTTAGNANCTTTNTCAAGCAAGGCATAGAAATTTTNANNCGGAANCATAAATTAGTAGAATACTTGCCATCNGAAATTTTAAGCGAATACAAGCTTTGCAACTTAGAAGATGCTATTCAGACCCTGCACAATCCTCCAAATTGTCTTGATCTAAACATACTCAATCGCGGTCTTAGCTCTTTCCAACAAAGATTAGCTTTTGAAGAACTACTCGCCCATAGGTTATGTATACGAAAATTTAGGAAAGTACCCAATCAAGTATTAGCGCCAAGTGTAGTTTTTGAGCGAGGGTTACATGAAGATTTTCTCGATCAATTGCCTTTTAAGCTGACAAATGGTCAAAAATCTGCTTTAGAAGATATATTATCAGATTTAACTCAAACAACACCAATGCATCGACTGCTTCAAGGTGATGTTGGGTCTGGAAAGACTGTGGTAGCCGCGATTGCCTCGATACAAGCAATTGGTAATGGTTACCAAGTCGCGTTAATGGCACCAACAGAAATACTTGCTGAACAACACTTCAACAATTTTAAAAAGTGGTGTATGCCGCTCGGTATTAGAGTTGGCTGGCTAAGCGGTAAAATAAAAGGAGCAACGAGGAAAAAGATTTTACAGGATTTGGAATTTGGAACTTGTCAAATACTAATAGGAACACATGCCTTATTTCAAAAAGGCGTTATCTATAACAAACTAGGATTTATAATTATAGACGAACAACACCGCTTTGGTGTGCATCAACGCCTTAGTCTCAGAAATAAAGCAAGTTCTTCTGCGTTTCAGCCTCACCAATTAGTCATGACAGCAACACCAATACCTAGGACGTTGGCGATGAGTGTATACGCTGACTTAGATTCAACCGTCATAAAAGATTTACCGCCAGGCAGACTGCGCGTCAATACGGCAGTACTATCAAATGAGAAGCGCGCTGACATTGTTAAAAGGATTAAAGACGCATGTATTAATGGGAGACAAGTATATTGGGTTTGCACATTAATTGAAGAATCAGAAGCATTAGAGTGCGAGGCNGCTGAGGTGATCTCANTGAATCTCGCCAACTTACTGCCCAAGACCCGAGTTGGCCTTATCCACGGACGAATGAGNAGCGANGANAAGAATANNGTNATGANGGACTTTAAAAATGGNGANATCCAGNTATTAGTCGCCACAACGGTTATAGAAGTAGGCGTCGATGTTCCTAACGCCAGCCTGATGATCATAGAAAATGCGGAGCGTTTAGGACTGNCTCAACTTCACCAACTCCGCGGTAGGGTAGGNCGAGGCAACATTCAAAGTCACTGTATATTACTNTATCAAACACCTCTCTCGCGNGACGGCAAGNTGCGACTTGGAGTTATGCGTGAAAGCTGCGACGGATTTTANATTGCAGAAAAAGACNTGGAATTAAGGGGCCCTGGACAANTCNTAGGAACTAATCAAGCAGGACTNATGTCCTTCAAGATTGCTGATATGCAGAGAGATGCTCTCTTGTTAGAAGATATAAAAAACGTATCAGAGTCTTTGATGCTGANTNANAAAGANATAGTCGATCCTTTGATCAACAGATGGTTAAGCAATAGAGAAGAATACGCAAATNTTTAAAGANTATAGTAAANTTAGGAATCAGCTTTTGCTTACGCAANTNATAATNCAAGATTAGTACTTCATTAACTGAGCTAAGAATGAAATTTTTTGAAAGATTTGTTTCAACNGAATTTACAAANTTAGCATCATTAATACAACAAAAATTACCNCAATTTATTCAGTTAACAAGAATAAATCGTCCAATAGGAATTTTNNTACTTTTTTGGCCAACANTAACATCCTTATGGATAGCNTCTGAAGGGNTGCCTGAGGTTTTATTGTTNNTAATTTTTTCTCTNGGAACCNTCTTAATGAGATCTGCCGGCTGTTGTATTAANGATTTTGCTGATTACGNAATAGACGGTAAAGTCAGACGCACTCAAGNGCGNCCNATAGTNTTGAAAAAGTTAAGTAGGCGCGAAGCTCTAGGTTGTTTCATTTTCTTATCTAGTATCAGNTTTTGTNTGCTGCTGTTTACCAACNTAGAAACAATANTGCTGTCATTTTTAGCGNTATTAGTGATAGTGATCTATCCGTTTATGAAGAGGTATACCAATNTACCGCAGATCGTACTTGGGGTCGCATTTTCGTGGGGTATTCTAATGGCTTTCACCTCAACTTTAGGAAATATTCCCTCGATAGCATACCTGCTGTTTATAGCGAATGTCTTATGGACAGTTGCTTACGACACACAATACGCAATGGTAGATCGAGAGTACGATCTTGAGGTGGGAGTCAAGTCGACTGCCATACTTTTCGGAGATTCTGATCGAGCAATGATTGGAATACTCCAAATAGGCTTCATCCTAACTTTCATACTAGTAGCAGTGTATTTACAATTTAGTATTATGTTTTATTTATCGATCTTCGTCGCAAGCCTTCTTCTTCTGTATCAGCAGTACCTAATTAAAGACAGATTACCTGACCTGTGTTTCAAGGCATTCCTGAACAACAACTGGGTAGGAGCAACAATCTTTCTAGGAACTGTATCCAGTTATATCTAACCGCGTGTCAAATACAGGCTAGATATTTTTTCAGACAATTTATCTCCCCGTGAAGGCCTGTATACCTGTTTGAGAACGACCAAGTATAAGTGCATGAATATCTTGGGTACCTTCATAAGTGTTAACTACTTCGAGGTTTTGTGCGTGTCTCATAACCGGGTATTCGTCCGAAATCCCGTTACCACCAAGCATATCTCGGGCTTCTCTAGCGGCATCTAGTGCCTTTAAGCACGAATTGCGCTTCAATAGCGAAATTAAAGTCGGCGCCAACTTGCCTTCATCTTTCATTCGGCAAGCTTGTAAACATCCTTGCAAGGCAAGGCTGATGTCCGTTTGCATCTGCGCTAATTTTTTCTGAATAATCTGGTTTGAAGCTAGGGGTCGCCCGAACTGCTTTCTGTCCATGGTGTAATCAAGCGCAGTATGCCAGCAAGTTTCAGCTGCCCCTAGAGCGCCCCATGCAATTCCAAGTCTGGCGGAATTCAGGCANCTAAATGGGCCNTTTAGCCCTTTAGCGCCAGGTAATTTATTTTCTTCCGGNACCAAGACTTCATCCATGACTATCTCNCCCGTGACCGAAGCCCTTAAGGCTAATTTNCCTTCAATTTTTGGTGCCGATAGCCCCTTCATATCCTTATCAAGNATGAACCCTGAAATTANCCCATCCTCGTCTTTTGCCCATACAACAAATACATCTGCTATTGGAGAGTTACTTATCCAATTTTTGGCTCCGCTTAAAATGTAACCCTCAGCTACTTTCTTCGCACGCGTATTCATGCTTCCGGGATCAGAGCCATGATCAGGTTCTGTTAAACCAAAGCATCCGATATATTCTCCACTCGCCAATTTAGGTAGGTACTTTTCTTTTTGAAATTCACTACCAAAANTATTAATCGGATGCATGACCAGNCTGGATTGCACNGACATCATAGATCGATAACCAGAGTCCACGGACTCAATTTCTCGGGCAATCAAGCCNTAACATACATAGTTCATCCCGGCACAGCCGTATCCATCNATCATTGCCCCCAATAAACCAAGTTGCCCCATCTCACGAAAAATATTCGGATCCGTCTCCTCATTTCGGTAAGCTTCTCGAACTCTAGGTAGNAGCTCGTTTTGCGCATACTGTTTTGCAGTATCGCGCACCATCCTTTCCTCTTCTGTAAGCTGCTCTTCTAATAAAAAAGGNTCTTTCCAATTGAATGGAACTTCATCTGCTCTGACAGACATCAATATCTCCAATGTAAAACTGCTGTAATAAAACTCCTTACTANACCAACATTCTATCAAACTNGNTAACAATCTCTAAATGGGAATTTCAATTTTACTATAACAATGACTACTTTTTAGCACGCGCAAACCTCACAATTTGATAGAATANAGAGTTATGGATGTATCCCACATTTTAAGTTCGCTAAATGAACAGCAAAGAAACGCCGTCGCAAGNCCCTCCAATAATTTGTTGGTCCTGGCNGGCGCAGGGAGCGGTAAGACTCGTGTTTTGGTCCACCGGATTGCATGGCTTATTGAAGCGGAAAATATTTCTCCATTTTCNATCCTAGCAGTNACTTTCACAAATAAAGCCGCNAGAGAAATGCGAGGCAGAATACAAGAGTTGATGCAGCANNCAANTGGAGGCATGTGGGTAGGAACCTTTCATGGATTAGCGCATAGACTATTGCGTTCGCATTGGCAGGAAGCNAGTCTTCCAGAGGATTTTCAGATCCTTGATGCAGATGATCAACTCCGCTTAATAAAACGCTTATTACAAAACCTTGGACTTGATGAAGACAAATGGCCAGCTAAACAATGNCAATGGTACATAAACTCTCAAAANGATGAGGGTTTGCGATCGCATAACATAGAGCATTTTGATGATGANTACACAAAGACTCNGCTAAAAATTTANAAAGCNTATGAAGATGCNTGNAACAGTGGCGGTATGATTGATTTTGGAGAAATCTTGCTCCGCGCTCATGAACTNTGGTTAAACAACCCGCAAGTTTTAACGCACTACCAAAGACGTTTTCAATATATTCTGGTAGATGAGTTCCAAGACACGAACTCAATTCAGTATGCATGGCTGCAAGTCCTCGCGGGGAATACCAATAAAATGATGGTGGTCGGCGATGATGATCAATCAATTTATGGTTGGCGTGGTGCAAAGATAGAGAACATCCAAAAATTTAACACTGACTTCCCAAACGCTGACATTGTTCGCTTAGAGCAAAACTATAGATCTACATCTACAATACTGAAGGCTGCCAATAAGCTAATTGAGCACAATAATGGCAGATTAGGTAAAAATCTCTGGACTGATTGCGGTGAAGGAGAACCTATAAGCTTGTATGAAGCCTTTAACGAACAAGATGAAGCACGATTCATTGTTGATCGTCTTCAGGAATGGTTCACCAAGGGCAATCCTCGTAAAGATAGCGCAATCCTCTACCGTTCGAATGCACAATCCAGAGAACTTGAAGAAGCCCTACTAAGAGTTGGAATGCCCTACATAATCTATGGTGGGCATCGATTTTACGAACGGCTTGAAATAAAAAATGCTCTATCCTATTTGAGATTGGTTGTTAATCGTAACGATGATACGGCCATAGAACGAGTAATAAACGTTCCCACACGGGGAATAGGTGGTAGGACATTACAATTAATTAGAGATATCGCAAGAGAGAACAATTTATCTCTATGGGATTCCTGTATTAGGTGTATAAACGAAGATATTTTATCTTCACGCGCTACCAGTTCAGTCCTAGCATTCCTGGAACTAATAGACAAATTAGAATCTGATTGTTCTGGATTAGAGCTCCATCAGAAAGCTGAACACATCATAGTTAACAGCGGGCTGGTAACTCATCATGAAAAAGAGGGTGGAGAAAAAGCGAGGACAAGAATTGAGAACCTAGAGGAGTTAATTAGCGCCTGTCGCAATTTTGATGCGCCGGAGTTGATCTCTGAAGATAATGATGAAATTGACTTGACCTCAAAAAGATTTTTGGCCACATTTTTGGATCAAGCTTCCCTCGATTCTGGCGACACTCAGGCCGATGAATCTGACGACGCCGTGCAGCTGATGACTCTCCATTCGGCGAAAGGACTTGAATTCCCCCTAGTATTTTTATCTGGGATGGAAGAAGGTCTTTTCCCACATAAAATGTCAATGGACAATATCACAGGTCTCGAGGAAGAAAGGAGACTTTGTTATGTTGGGATTACAAGGGCAAAGGAAAAACTGTTCCTCAGCTACGCCGAATCTCGGAGGTTACATGGNGATGTATCGCTGAGCAGGCCATCCAGATTCATAAAAGAAATACCACCAACCTTAATCGAAGAAATTCGGATAAAAACATCCGTCAAACAACGCAAGGGACCAATTAATTCTCAATATTATAACCAGGGCAATAGCCGACCTAACGCACACGCCGAAATTCCCCAAACAGAACTCTCCCTTGGACAACGCGTTTTACATGGTAAATTTGGCGAGGGTGTCGTGCTCAACTACGAGGGACAGGGTTCGAATGCTAGGGTTCAAGTAAATTTTGATTCTACAGGTAGTAAGTGGTTAGTGTTATCCTACGCAAACCTTAGAGTCATTGGATAAGCTATAGAATGTGTAAAAAACTCAAAANATTTTCAATGAANAAATATCTGCTTGTAGTGCTATCAATCGCACTTTTGTCTTGTTCCCAAGGCGATCAACCTGTCTCATCGCCGGAACCAATCGAGGAGTCTTTTTACGAATGGAAAATGATTACGTCTTGGCCAAAGAATTTGCCCGCTCTCGGGACNTCTCCCGAATACTTTGCTGAAATTGTTGAAACAATGAGCAATGGGAGAATGAAGATAAGAGTGTATGGAGCCAATGAGCTAGTAGGNGGGCTTGAAGTATTCGACGCTGTTTCACAAGGTGTTGCAGAAATNGGTCACTCTGGTGCTTATTACTGGCAAGGTAAGATACCCGGCACTCCATTTTTTTCTTCTATTCCCTTTGGCATGACTAGTTATGANCAAGATGCGTGGTTGAGATACGGAGGTGGAAATGAGCTCTGGCGTGAACTTTACGAGCCTTTTAATTTAATACCAGTGAGAGGTGGAAACTCTGGCGTCCAGATGTTCGGCTGGTTCAACAAAGAGATAAATTCGTTGGAAGATCTACAGGGGTTAACCATGCGGATTCCAAGTCTCGGCGGTGAAGTATTTCGCAGAGCCGGAGGTGTNCCTGTCACTATGCAAGTGAGCGAAGTTTTTACCGCATTGCAAACTGGGGCACTTGATGCGACAGAATTCGTAAGTCCTTATAATGACNTAGCTGCCGGTTATCATACTGTAGCAGAGTACTATTACTATCCTGGTTGGCATGAACCTGGCTCAACNCTAGAGACTATATTTAATAAAGAGAANTTTGAATCGCTGCCAAAGGATCTACAGGAAATTTTAATGGCTGGAACTGAGATTATGAACCAGCTGTTGCTTGACGAACTAATGGCAAAAAACAATGAGGCACTTAGGGTGCTNGTGGAAGAACACGGGGTCCAATTAAGGAAACTACCCAATGATGTCCTCACCGAGCTNCACAGAATTTCCGAGGATGTGGTCTCAGAGATGTCATCCGTCGACGAACAAACAGCNAAAGTCTACGAATCTTGGAAGAACTTTCGAGACAACGTGATTAACTATAATCGCATTGCAGAAGAAGCTTTCATAGANGCCCGAAATCTNCCGCTTAATTAAGTCAATTGCTATTCCAAACTTTTACCACATGNTTATCGTTGNAAATACGANGGAAGCCAAGTGGCTATNCCTGGTTGTAATGCAATNAGCAGCAGNATTAGAATTTGTATTACNATAAATGGAGCGACACCTCTATAAATTTGACTCGTATCTACAGTGTCTGGCAACACGCTACGCAGATAGAAAAGNGAAAAGCCAAAAGGAGGTGTTAAGAAAGAAGTTTGGAGATTTATTGCGATCATTACTCCTAACCAAATCGGATCGATCCCCATTCCTAGCAAGACCGGTCCCACGATAGGCACGACCATAAAGGTTATTTCTATAAAGTCCAGGATAAAGCCAAGCAAAAATATAAAAACCATAACGACAAATGTTGCAGAAAGAATGCCGCCNGGCAATGTNGTTAAGAAACTCTCAATCAGATCTTCGCCACCAAANCCCCGAAATACGGAAGAAAATATCGTCGCACCGATAAGAATTAGATAAATCATCGATGTTGTGCGCATCGTTTCTAACGAAACCTCTTGTAAGACGTTAAAGGATATATTTCTCTTGATTATTGCTAGTAGAATCGCCCCGACTGCACCAACACTTGCCGCTTCTGTAGGTGTTGCAATTCCCTTTAAAATTGACCCAAGAACTGCTAAAACTAAAGTCACGGGTGGCAATAATCCCTTCGCTACATTCATGAGCATTTTCCCTCTANCTTGCTCNAGGNTTAATNCTTTANTCGNCGGAACATCATCGGGTCTNNANGNNGCAAATAGAACCACATAAATTCCGTANCNNAGNACAAGAAGAAGGCCTGGGATAAGAGCTCCTGCAAAAAGATCGCCAATTGAAACAAAGCTCGGAGCGAAGACNCCTGCTTCTAGCTGCGACTGCTGATAAGCGTTCGATATAACCTCTCCCAAAAGCACTAAACATATAGATGGGGGTATTATTTGACCAAGTGTTCCGGTCGCACACAAAGTACCGCAAGCAAATGATGGCTTATAACCAGATTTAAGCATCGTAGGCAAGGATAAGACTCCCAGAGTAACCACGGTCGCGCCTACTATCCCCGTGCTTGCTGCTAACAACATCCCGACAAATAAAACCGCAAGTCCTAAACCTCCAGGAANCTTTATAAATAAGACCTCCATGTTTTTAAGTAAGCTCTCGGCAATTTTAGATTTCTCTAACATCGAGCCCATAAAAACGAAAAGAGGTACAGCAAATAGGTTTTGGTTTACTAAAATACCGAATATTCGATTTGGGATAAGTGTTATGTAGGCTGAATCNAAAACCCCAATTACNCTGCCCAAACCNGCAAATAATAGAGAAACGCCTGCCATGGTCATCGCTACGGGATACCCAAACANGAGCATAGCGCATACGGCAAAGAACAAAAAAAGCGGAAGAAGTTCAACCATGCTTAATTCTTATGGTACATCTTATAGGCTTTCAAAAACTCTGATAAACCTTGCATGAGCAACATGATTGGTATTAATAAAATGCTGGTTTTCAATACATAAACNTAAGGTAGACCACTCGACTCAGCAGAACCCTCCCTAATTCGCCATGAAACTGAAACGTAATCCCAGCTAGTCCATAATATAAANCCAGCTGTTAGNCCTAAGAAAACAACCGTTCCTAATAGGTCTACCAAAGNCTTAGATTTAATTCTGAGCTTGGAATACATCACGTCCACCCGGACATGAGCGTCCTCTTTTAAAGTATAGGCAACACCAGAAGNAAAAATGATGCAATTTAGATATGTTATCGATTCTTGGAGAGATATTGAGCCGATTTGAAACCCATAGCGNAGAACTACTACNAGCAACATNGCCATAACCATGAGAAGCGAGCACCAAGANCCAATTCGTCCTANATTATCNNTTATAAGGTCTATGGCCTTTACAACCNAATTTACTCTGTCATTTTTCATTTTTATATCCAGAGAATGANAAGCATATCTAATGNNCCCAGTTTATCTCAGATACCACTGTCTTAATAACTGATAGCTCAAAATAATTAGGGCAATAAAAACACAGACAGAAACTGCCCCTAAAGATCGATACCAAGTCCTATGTATAGAATTCGAGAGCCTTTTGAACCATGCGGTTTTCTTTGTCGATAACTCAGGCGCAAAAGAGAAAATCTCTCCAAAGCTAAAAAGAACTAGAANCCAGCANAAAGCAAGGAAGCTAGGGATCAACCAAAATTCGAAACTNAGCCATGCATTTTCGAAAACACTAANCAGTATCATAAGAAAACTTGTAGCTAAGCAGCATAAAATAACCGGACGAATTCTTCTTAAAATAGTGGCAATTCTTTTAAAGCGTTCTATCATGTTTCGCATCCGCTTTTTTGTATTTTTTGACAAAACATTCAGGNTCGAAAAGACTCAAACTCTACTAGGATANTAATCGGGACTAACTTGAGCATCTCTGACAAAACACAACTTCCTTTTTTAGCTGGGATTAAATCAAATGGCGAGCCAGTGTTTGAGAGCTTATACGTTGAATTTTTAGCTGATACCCCTCAACATTTCAGACTAATAAAATCNCCGTTACTCGCACGAAATCTAGCTNCTGGAGATTTAGTTCGCCAGATTAACCCAGATAAAGCAGAATATGAACTTATAAACCGCAGTGGTAATNTCTGCATTCGACTGTTTGGCGGGGAAGANCTGACAGACGTAGAGCAGGCTCTAACATCTAAATTCGAAAAAATAGGCGGTTGTTTGGATCTTCAAACNCCNCGCGCCCTAGTCTATANCATACATGTNTCNATTGGTTTTAAAACTATTGAATCTATCCTAGATGAAACGTGTNAAGATTATACTGAAGTGGTCTGGTATTATGGGAATNTTTACGACCCAGAAGACGGGATAACNCCATTAGAGTGGTGGTTAGACTTTGACTGCCAAGATTGAAGTTAATTTCATTGAGACAACGTAAGATATGTTGACAATTATTTCTCCAGCTAAATCTTTAGACTTTGACTCTAAAGTCNCCACNAAAAAGCATTCTAATCCACAGTTCTTACCAGAAGCCTCCGAGCTCATGGGTAGTCTNCGCAAGCTTTCTCCAGCNAAGATTTCCTCATTAATGAGTGTCAGCGACAAGCTGGCAAATGAAAACTTTCAAAGGTTTAATGAGTGGAAAACTCCTTTCAAACTGGACAATTCAAGGCAAGCTATCTTCGCCTTTAAGGGCGANGTATACCTGGGCCTAAAGGCAGAAGAGTTAAATTCATCCGATCTAAACTATGCACAGAACCANCTTAGAATTCTGTCAGGTCTCTACGGAATATTAAGGCCATTAGATTTAATGCAAGCCTACCGATTAGAAATGGGCAGTCGATTTGGCATAAAAGATAACCGCAATTTATATGAGTTTTGGGGAAGAAAAATCACAGATAACGTTAATACGGAGCTTGGCTCTCAACCAAAGACAACAAGATTTCTTATAAATTTGGCAAGCAATGAGTATTTTTCTTCAATAAAAGCCAACGAAATTGATTCAGAAATTGTGACACCCCAATTTAAGGATTGGTCTAAAGATAGGTATCGCGTGATAAGCTTCTTTGCAAAACGGGCCAGAGGGCTAATGGCTGCCTACATAATAAAAAATAAGGTAAAAACTCCGGCTGAGTTAACTGCGTTCAATACAGATGGCTACTCCTTTTGCGCAGACGAATCAACGGAGTCAGAGCTTGTCTTCAAGCGCAAAAAAGAAAAGTAGAGTTGCATGCTTAACGATCGTTTGCCCTTCAGCCAGGCATGTGAGAANAATAAAGAACCNATACTAAAAGTCCTTAAGGNATACATCTCTGATCAAGANAGCCTCCTNGAGATTGCTGGCGGAACAGGACAGCATGGTGAATTTTTTGCAAAAAGTTTCCCAAACTTACTTTGGCAAACATCTGACTTGNCGGGNGCCGTTNCCGATTTAAACCTTCGAATATCTGAAGCCGGTTTACAGAATTTACCCCCAGCTCTGACACTCGATGTAAATGATTCCAATTGGAATGTGAAGAAATACGAATTGCTATTCACCGCAAATAGCCTGCATATCATGTCCGAAAAATCCGTAGAGAATTTTTTTTCTAAGATCCCCAAGGTCCTTCAACAAANTGCATTAGTTTTCATTTATGGTCCNTTTAAATATGACGGTAACTTTACGACAAAAAGCAACGCTGAATTTAATGATTGGCTCAAAGAAAAGGACCCTAGAAGCGGTATAAGGGATTTCGAGATTATAAGTGAATTAGCAGTTAGTGTAAGTTTAAGCTTAGTAGCGGATGTACAAATGCCGTCCAATAATCAGCTTCTAGTATTCTCAAAATCATAGAGACGGACTACTCTTTCTTAAAAGGAAGTAGTTTTTCCGCCTGCTTCTTATATTCCTTTACATGGGATTTTTCCTCTTTCAAAAAATTCCCTACCGCTCGCGAAAATTCTTCATTTGCAAGCCAGTGGTTTGAATAGGTATAAACGGGCGCGAATCCTCGCTGAATTTTGTGCTCACCCTGAGCCCCAGAGTCAAAAACCTTGATTCCGTTCTCAATCGCATATTCTTGACCCTGATAATAACATGTTTCGAAATGGAGAAATTGTTGATCGACACGGCTACCCCAGTAGCGCCCAAACAAAGAATCTACGCCTTTAAGAAATAACGCGGCAGCAATGTCAGAGTTATCTTTCACAGCATTAATNAGCAAAATCTGCTCTGNCATAACCTCGCCTATTTTTCGAAAGAATTCAATATCAAGATAACCCTGCATTCCCCNNATTGCATATGTNTTTTGATAAAACAGAAAGAAATCGGACCACTGTNCNTCAGTAATATCTNCGCCGTNTGTTCTTCTAAAACTNATCTCCTGTCTTNCGATTTGCCCTCGNTCTTTTCGAATANTTTTCCTTTTTCTAGCGNTNAGACTTCCTAGAAAATCAGAAAAGCTAGNGTAGTTATTGTTATNCCAATGAAATTGAGTNCCTATCCTNTNTTGTAATCCGNTACTGCANAGCNCNCTNTGNTCNTNCTCNANTGGAAACAGNACGTGCCAGGANGANGCNTTTAGAGATTCAGCCTTTTCCCTTAATTTTTCATATATAAATTGTGCTACCGAAGTATAGTCTATGCCTTCCCGGGTCAGGATTCTATTTCCGCAAGAAGGAGTGAAGGGTATTGATGTAACGAATTTCGGGTAGTAATCGATTCCATGCCTTGCGTANGCTTCTGCCCANGACNAGTCAAAAACATACTCTCCCCAAGAATTACTCTTAAGATAGAGTGGCATCACTGCTATCGGCTGATCATAGATTTCTNTTTCNGNGNNNNTTTCAGTNANTAANACATGAAANGGNTGCCAACCNGTAGCNGCAGNGGTGCTCCCNGAGGACTCAAGNGCGTGTAAAAATTCATACCGAGTAAATGGGTTATCGGTGCCNGCTAGGTTGTTCCATACTTCNATCCCGATTTCTTCAATTGATTCGACGAAATCGATTTGTCTTTTTATCATAATAAATCTATTGGCTAGATTCAGTTAAATTCAGTAGCATGTTNGAGAGTTTCAATGTTACAGGTGCTGCTTGAATTCACCTAATTTAATTAGACGTATCACCGAGAGCCAGTCTTCTCTTCGTAAGTCCGAAGCGAAAGTGGCGAGTTACGTGTTAGAAAATTTAGATGAGGTTATCGAGATGCGTGTCGTTGATCTTGCCTCCAAATCTTCGGTAAGTGAACCGACAGTTATCCGGTTTTGTCGAGCAATAGGGTTCGATGGCTTCCAGTCGTTTAAATTACAATTAGCTCAGCAACTGGGCCTTGGTTCAGTTTTTACTCAATTTGCAGTGGAAGATAGCGACACCGTAGCAGATCTCCTTAACAAGGTTTTTGACACGACAGTAGGCTCACTGATAACAGTGAGAGATGAAATTAACTCTGCAGTTCTAGAACAAGCAATAGACACCATAAGCGATGCTCGTAGAGTCGAATTTTATGGCTTTGGTGCCTCTGGCTCTGTTGCTGCCGACGCTCAGCATAAATTTTTCCGGCTTCAGCTCTCGTCGGCAGCGTATACAGACCCACATATACAACGTATGTCTGCAATTTCTCTTGGGTCGGAGGACGTGGTGGTTGCAATTTCCCAGTCTGGAGAAACACAAGCACTCTTGGAAAGTGTTGAGCTCGCGAGAGAAGCCGGTGCTAATGTAATTGGGCTGGCGCCCCAAAATACTTCTCTATCCCGCCTTTGTAATTTAGCGATCTATGTAAACATGGAGGAAGATTTGGAGTCATTTACTCCAGTTTCTTCTAGGATAGCTCACTTAGTTGTAATTGATGTGCTGGCAACGGGCGTGGCCCGACACCGAAAACCTTTGTTGAAAGAGCATTTAGAGCGCCTCGAAAAAAGCCAAAAGGCTCTTAGAAATCCTAGCTGAGAAGGCAATGCCACAATTAAATTTGTAGTTCAATTTTGGGACGTATTCCGTTTTTTGGGGTTGTCAGTTGTCACAATATTCTGCTATTAATAGGTCAAGTGTGCCTCGGGTATGTGAAAGGGAAATCTTCACACCCCAAACTGAAAGCAACAGAGAGTGTTTTTAGGACGAAAAATAAAAGTTCTTGGCTCGCTTTACGCAAAGGTTTAGGCTTACAACCCCTTCAAGGGAAAATTTTCAGGCTCTAAATTACAGCATGTTGTCGTTTTTAACTCCAAAAAAACAACATTCTGGATTTTGCTTGTTGTTAAATTGGCGTTTAAATTAATTTCAGGTCTTTAGCTACTTATGCAAATGTTAAAAGCTCTATCTTTCACCTGCTTACTGCCTTTTATTCTAATTTCATGTGGTCCTGCCAGCGAGCCACCCAGCAAAGCGGACGAGTACTTGGCAGATGCAGCTGCAGTGCAACGAGGACGATCGATTTTTGCAGGCACCTGCGCGGCGTATTGTCATAAGTTAACTCCAGGGGCCGGTGATGCACTCTACCTTTTTGACTGTGAATGGAAACACGGAGGCAGGGATCAAGACATTTTCAACACAATATCAAACGGCGTCCCGAATACTAGGATGATAGCCTTCGGCACAAATTTCCCAGAAGGAGAGGATGATTTATGGAAGCTAATAGCATTTTTAAAATCGAATAGAGCAGAGTGTTCCTAAACGTTTATATGAGACAGAATCAATATTGGAGGTTAATGAGATTATGAGAAAACTAACCGGATTCGGTGTGCTGTGCGTATCATTTATTTTAGGGTGTTCACCGACAGATCAAAATTCTTCCGTGTCAAATACGGCAGTTCCTGAAAGTATCGAGATGTCTGAAAATTCAGAAATCTTTGAAAACCCCACAGGTGAAAGTTTCGAAATTACTACGACTCACTGGCTAAATGAGCGCCCAATTGGTGACGGAGAAGGCCCGGTTACTGATGAAATGCTTCTAGAGCATCAAAGTGTAGCTGCGGGTAGGAACTGGATCCAATTCGGCGGAGATTACTCAAACAATCGACATAGTCCGATCGAACAATTATCAGTTGCAAATATCGATGAACTAGAATTTGAGTGGTCTATCCCGTCAGGAACTCTAGGGCAGTTTTCCGTCTCTCCTATTGTCTACGATGGAATAATGTATGTAACTACGTCGTATAATCGACTTATGGCCGTCAACGCTAGAACAGGACAGCTCTACTGGCGTTACGATCATCAACAGCCTGAAGACCTTAGGATATGTTGTGGACCGGCAAATCGGGGAGCATCTATCCACGGCGACAAAATCTTCATGGCGACGCTAGACGCGAAAATACTTGCCTTTGACAGGATGAGTGGCGAAATACTTTGGGAGTCTGAGATCATAGACTACTCTCGAGGTTTTAGCGCGACTTCAGCACCCCTCATTGTAAAGAACCTAGCAATAATAGGTGTAGGTGGCGGCGAGTTTGGAGTCCGAGGTTTCTTTGATGCGTATAACATTGAGACGGGTGAGCGAGAATGGAGACACTATACTGTCCCTGCCGAAGGTGAACCTGGATATGAAA
>PBXX01000012.1 GCA_002727755.1 Gammaproteobacteria bacterium
CTGAATCGCACATTACCTTCGTACTGCTTAAAATTATTGCGTCTTTTAAAGCCAACTTCGGGGTTGAAATTGTCTTCAACCACTAAATAACCAGACCTAAACCCATACCGGTCGCCGTTGTAATTAAAATTCGCCATATAGCTTTCGTCATCATCATCTAAACCTGGGGATTCACTTTTTGCAGCAAAGGTGCTGATTTGTATGTCGTCTAAAAAATTAAATGTGCCGTCAACACCATAAAGTGTATTTGCCCCCTCTCCTACAAGAGACTCTGATCGATCAGTGTAGATCATTCCTATCCTACTGCGATTTAGCACGTCCCGTTTTATCCTTAATACTGAGAAATCAGTCGATTCAATATTATTCAGACCGCTCCCATCTGTACCTATATTTAACGCACCAATATCAAAATCACCAACTTTCCCTGTAACCCGACCCCCAACTTCAATTGGCACCACTTGTCCTCTCTCTAGCCCAATACGGCGGCTAAAAAACATTGTCGGGACGTCAAGATTTCTTGGCTGTGTGAAATCAAAATTCGCTGCGCCCTCAAGGAAAAACTCTCTTTTTTCAGGGAAAAACAAATTAAAGCGGGTCAGGTTTACTTGTCTTTCGTCAACCTCGACCTGAGCGAAGTCTGTGTTATAGGTAAAGTCTGCGGTAAGATTATTTGTTATCCCAAACTTCACATCAACTCCTGCTTCGTTTGCAAACTCGCCGTTTATCGGAGGATTTGCAATCCTATTTGTCGTGACAGTGCCTAATCCATAGGGTTTAATTTCAAGATTAAAATTTCTTGGCGGAACTTCTAAGTCAGTGAGTGTTGCAGCTTCAGAAATGCGCCACATTCCAGCAACCATAGGAGGTCCGATGTTGGCAGCAGAAATGGGTATATCGGTAATATAGGTAGCCTCATTCAAACGTATCTGTACCCTTCTAAATTGTATTCCCCACTCTTGTTCACTTCTTGGTTCATATCGCAGCGAGCGGAAGGGAATTTCCATTTCTACTGTCCAACCCCCATCAAATCGACCAACTCGCGAATTCCAAACGACGTTCCAATCGAAATTTACGGGCCTTGTTGCCATTCCCTCATTATTAATTGTGAAGTCTGAAAATCCCCCTATCGGTGATACGAGGAATGCGACACCATTTCTTCGATCTAAGAATGTGTCAAACATGACAGAGAAAGAGTCATTCGAGCGAAGCCGACCGACGTCCCGGCGCATCTCATTGGCAACCCAGTCTTCCTCGGGAACTGATTCGTATACCTTGGCAGTGACGTAGATGCTGCGGTCATTGTAAAAAACCCACACCTCGGTTTTGTCGCTTGCGACAGCTCCAGAGACAGGCAGGTGTTGAACAAAGTCACCGATGGGCTCGACCGATTCGTAAATTGATTCGTCAAGAATTCCATCGATGCGAACATCTTCACTAAATCGGGTAGCTCTTATGGATTTTCTGCCTTCTAAATCTTCTCCAACAACTACCTCTTGTGCGAAGCTCGCTTCTATAAATAGACTAAATAAAGAAAAGATAACGTAGGAGTAGGGTAATCTGTTGCTCAGTATTTTGTTCTTTTTTATTATCAACAGAGTAATGCTCTTAATGTCTTAAAGACTAATACAGATATCGAGTGAAGCAGGAAGAAAACTCGAAAGTAAAAATTCTTTAGTAAATCTATTTCTTTCAGTCTAAAGGGTTACAACTGTAACTCTTACTCGGGTTTTCTGAATTTTAAAGTCATTCTGTCGGATTCGCCGATTGCAGCGTATTTGTCTTGATTGACTTCGCCTGCTCGAAAGTTTGGTGGAAGAGTCCAGACCCCTTCGGGATGGTCTTTGGTATCCTTTTGGTTTGCGTTTATTTCTGATGAAGCAACAAATTCAAAGCCTGCAGATTCAGCAATTTGTTTTACATAGGCCTCGCTAACGTATCCGGTGTCGATCATTTCTTGACGCGCCGCGGTATCAGGAGCTCTATGTTCGACTACCCCTAAGATACCACCAGGCTTGAGGTTCTCAAAAAATGCACTGAAGAATTCTTGCTCTAGTCCACGGGACATCCAGTTATGCACATTGCGAAAGGTAAGCGCTATGTCCGCCCCGCCTTCTGGTCCGATTGCTGTTTCGGTTGGTGGCTGTAGGTGACGAATCAAGGCCCTGCCATATATAGACGGATTTGCGGTGAGTTTATCTTCGAATGCTTCAAGGTTTTTCCTTTGGAAGCTGTTTGTTGTATTGGGGGAAAAATGAGCTCCATAGTAACGACCACGATCGCGCATATATGGTGCGAGGATTTCAGTATACCACCCGCCTGATGGACCAATTTCGATTAATGTCATATTGCGCGTTAGGCCGAAAAATTGGAGTGTTTCAATGGGATGTCGGGATCTATTTCTAGCTATGCTCTGGGGGCTTCGGTGGGATCCTTCCAGAATCTGCTGGAGCGACAGCTCTTCAGAACTAAGATTTTGTGCGAATGAGTATGGTGAAAAAAAAGCTGAAGCCAGAATTACAATGCTCAAGAAGGATTTTAACATTAGATTCAATAACCTATAACTTTACGATGGATGGACTAGTTCTTAAGAACGCAGATTCTGGCACGAACGAGGTATGCAATCTATAACTGTAAAACTTTGTTTAAGTCTTAAATGCAAATAATTATCATTTGCGTTAAATCTCGGATGGATTTACAATCAGCGGTGATATTTACGAAGTTTTGTTTTTAGTTGATGCTTGAACAATCGGGCCTTGTTTGCGTTGTTATGAATGAACCTATCCAAAAAAAGGTGACCCTGCGTAGGCGAGCCCCAGAAAAGGTCTCGAGTAAACAATTACTCGGTGAGACAAAGAAGTTGTTTATCCAGCATGCCGGTAGTGAGTACACATTGAGAATAACAGCTAATAACAAACTTATATTAACGAAATAACTATTATTCCGTCTTACGGTTCCATTTAGTCCCGAGTCGAGCAAGCCACCCACGCTATATTTTAGGCAGCAAGCCAGACTCTCTTTGAAAGAGGTGTCTATGTTGTTTGGATTTATATCTGGCTTGAGGTTAAGAGCTCTACCCACGTTAAAAACAGTAGTTGTTATCAAGTTTTGTTCAGGGCTGGTGCTTCTTGGCTCAGCGACTTCCGCACAAGAGTCTTCTTCTAGTCGGATTGAAGAGTTGACTATTTTCTGAAGAGCATGGGGAAGTCTGTCCAGCTGGTTGGGAAAAAGGTGATTCAGGTATGAAAGCGACCACAGAGGGGGTCGCTGAATACTTAGCCGAAAATAGCGCTAAACTTTAAATGCGTGAAATGCGTGGTCCTTGATCTTGTCAGCTATCCGATTCAAGCCGCGCCGGCACAGCACGGACAGTTAGCAGACCCACTGAGCATTACGGTCTCAGCGGCTCTTGCATTCTCGGCAGCGGTGCGCTGCCTGGCAGTAAAATTGCCTGTGTCTGCCTCTGGAGAATCGGGCGCGTTTACTTTGGCGTTTTGTTGACCGTGGTAACCCGTGAAAATTTGGAAACGATGATGATTAATGTCAGAGCGTATTCGAATTGAGTTGTCGTTTATCACTTCAATATTTTGATATGGGGCCCCATCTGCGAGGATAAAAACATCCCTCGCGTTTGGTAAACCAGTTACCCGCCAGGACGTCTCTGCACCCACGCGATTTCTATCCGCAGCGTAGGTGCCCACGTGCAGAACTCCGCTTTCTTTATCGTTCCAGGCTTGGTCAATCCCCAGCGATGGAAAGTCGATACCTTCTACAGTTGGTGCGGCATATTTATCAAGGTGCTTAACCTTAAAAGCGTCAACCCAGTTGCCTTCGGTAATTTCAGAAATCATCATCTGAGCTGAAGCTTGTCCGCGAGGCCATGGCTCTCCGTTATTAAACCACCAGCCAAACTTATCCATATCTTCACCAAACCACTTTGGCTCCGAATACCGCTCCGCCGCCGCACTGAGACGGGCCACTGCTGTGTGGTCGCCAAGAGCTTTCGCAAGCGCAAGGCCAGGAGCACTGGGTTGTATCGCTCTTTTGGGATCGCGCCAGCCAAAGGTGTTTGCGACCGAATCATAGATATGTGTGGCGATTTCTGGTGACTGTGGCATCAAATAAAATGCCAAATTAGTGCCAGCACTAACACCCGGGAGATTTACTTTAAAATCGGCCAATGGATCATAGTATAAGGTCATTGACTCAATTTGATTCTGTTGGTTTATGTTCATGTAGTTATCCCTCATGAACTCGATCCAATTCTCAAAAGCACCGTGCGCGTTGGATACGCCAAGTTGATCCGACAGATAAATACCAAGCCCAGCCGACGAATTACAGATGGGCCAGATCTTGGTGTTCTCGCACTGGGGACCCTCAGGGTGATCTGTATATTGTCTATACAAGTGTTCAACAATTCTGGGCTGGGTCCATTCGAACTGCTGGTTCTCGTAACCGGCAATCATCCATGGTTGCTCCCACTTGTCGTCCCCGGAAACATACTTGTATATTGATAGGAGTAAATTTAACCATCCGCGAAAGAAAAGATTGCCGTCTGCACCGATCGGATCAGGTTGCAGTCCCCAAGGCTCGACGCCGTTAGCAGTCCAACCAGGTCTATCATAATTGCCGTGAACGCGTTCAGGCCAGGCTTGAGAGCCGGGAGATAAATCCGGGTAATCCAGTAGTTTTCCTCTATTTGGACTTGGGCCGATAAAAGTATTCCAGTCGATTGCTGCCCAATAAGCCGTGTGTCTGGTAGCTAATTCGTCCAGTATGCGAGTGTAAACTTCTCTCCATGCGGGAGTCTGGTCTGCCATGAGCATAACAGCATAGCTGGAGTCTGTTAGGTCAAAGCGAGGGTAGCTTAGCATGGGTGGGCTAGAGTATTGGTCCCACCACGGATGAGGACCTTTACCATCATAGTTCCAATTGATTTCTTCTCGAGGGAGCCCTATACCCCAGGGCAGCTCTTCTTCGCCCGTGTAGCTCCAGTCATCTTGAAATGTTGCTTTTTGCCAGAGAAAACGTAACCAGCCTTTGGTGCGTTCATTGTGTGTCGGGTAAAAGTTGGGAGTTTGCGGTTGGGTTAAAATTGGCTGATTATTGCTGGTACAGGAGGCAACGACAGCGGCTCCAGACACCATGGCGGAATTTTTCAAAAAAGAACGTCTTGAATTTTTGATTTTAGTACTCACAAACTCCCCCTTATCAACTTCTAACTTCAAAGTAACACTACTTAAAGGTTTTAACCAGAATAATACCCTTAAAAAATGTAGAATGTGGGTAAGATTAACCTTTTTTCGAAAGCATTATTTGCTTTGAAGAAGCTATCTAAACTTTCATTAACTTTATTGAGCCAGTCATAACAGACTATGTCGGACCTTACCCCTGAAAATAAAGATGATATGTTGGAACAAGACCTGCGCCTCGAAGAGCGGAACAAGGAAGGGACGTATGAAAAGAGGACTGATCATTTTCATACAGACGGAACTACGGTATTTATAAATCGTTTGATTTATGAGGACTCGCCATACCTGTTACAGCACGCCCATAACCCGGTAAATTGGTTTCCTTGGGGAGCCGAAGCCTTCGAAGTTGCGCAGTCCACAAACCTTCCGATATTTTTATCAATCGGATATTCGACCTGCCATTGGTGTCATGTAATGGAAGTTGAAAGTTTTGACAATGTAGAAGTCGCAAAGGTCTTGAATGAGAGTTTTGTAAGTATAAAGATGGACCGTGAGCAGTACCCGGATATCGATGAAATTTATATGACGGGTTTACAGCTAATATCCGGTCATGGTGGTTGGCCAATGTCGAATTTTTTGCTACCAAACGGTAAGCCGTTCTTTGCGGCGACATACTTTCCACCGCCAAATTTTGTCAAATTACTTTTGCAGATTTCTGAACACTGGAAAAATAGACGGACTGAGTTGGAGGAAAGTGCAAATAAAATCAGTGACTCTATAGGGCGGATGATAGCGAGTGAAAGACGAACAGTACCGCTAGATGAGGGTTTATCCAAAACCGTCGCACAGGCTCTCTTTCATCGAGAAGACCGCAGTCATGGCGGATTGGCTGGTGCTCCAAAATTTCCACAAGAGCCCCTTTTATTATTTATGCTGGAGAGAGGAATAAGGGATAACAATTCAAATGCTATTGACTTTGTAACAAGAGCTCTCGAGGCGATGGGAAGGGGTGGTATCTATGATCAAGTCGCTGGTGGGTTTCATAGATACAGCGTTGATGCAGAGTGGCTCGTGCCTCATTTTGAAAAGATGCTTTATAATCAATCACAACTGGCGCTATTGTATTTGTTAACCTATCGATTTTTTGGAGATAAATATTTTGCGCGAATTTGTAAGCAGACTATAAGATATGTTCTCAGAGACCTGCAGCTTCCAGAAGGAGGTTTTTATTCTGCCACTGATGCTGATAGTGAGGGTGCAGAAGGTCTATTTTTTACATGGGATAAAGATGAACTAAATAAGACACTGGGAAAAGACGAATTCGAACTGGTTATAGATGTTTTTGGGGTAAGTGAGGAAGGGAATTTTGAGGGGTCGAATATTCTTTATTTAACAAATTCTTTTGAACACTTTGAGAAAAAGTATGGAAGAGACTTTGAATTCAAACTAGATAGTATTTTGAATAAACTATACCAACTGCGGGAGCAGCGAGTTCATCCCTTACGTGATGATAAGCTAATTGTAGCGTGGGCTTCAGCATTCATATCCACTCTGTGTCAGGCAGGACTCTACTTTGGAGAAAACGAGTGGATCCAATCGGCTGAGAAAGCGGTGAAGTTAATTCTAGGGAATTGTGTAGACAAAAACTTTAGATTAAGCCGCATTTATCTTAACAAAAAAGTGTCGATAGAGGGCCAGCTTGAGGACTATGTGAACCTCATAGACGCTTTACTTTGCGTATACGATTTGACGAGCAAGCAAGCTTATTTAGAGCAAGCGAACTTGCTTATGCAAAAATGTCTTGAAGAATTCTGGGATGCTCAGAAAGGGATGCTTTATTTAAGCCCATCCAATCAAGTCGGCCCGCAGTTAACGCGATCACTCAGTGCCACCGATGGNGCAATATTATCACCNGTTAGTACAACCNTAANTTGTNTATACAAGCTTCACAATCGTAGCGCACTGTTTGAATCTGAATTTGATTATAAGACTGTTGCTTTAAGATTATTGGACGGAGTAGCTGGTGATGTCAACGATAATACGATGAGTCATACAAGTATACTGAGGCAGATTGATTCAGCTGGGAAAGAGGATTTCAGTTTAGTTCAATATGTAGACAAAGGATTAGCAAAAATTACTGCTCAACTTTGCGAGAGTGAGGACTCGTCGTTAAAGTTGGTGAGGTTTGAGTTCAAGATTTGTGCAGGGTGGCATGTGACGGCTGCGGGAGTGAATGGGGGAAGCTACTCAGCTTTGTCGTTGGATGTTGGTGCGGACGAGTTGGAGTGGCAGATGTTATCAGCTGATTACCCTGACGCATCNAAAGTAATGAATGATTCAGATAACTCTGTGGTGCGGGTCTATGATGATACCTTTCGGTTAGAAGCTAAATTACAGAGAAAAAATGGCAGAGAAGATTCGGTTTGTTCTGGCGCCTCTTTGATAATTAGTTTGCAATTGTGTAACGATCAAGAATGTTTGTTGCCATGTAAGATTAGCTTTCGCATCTAAAACATGTGCGATTTGGATTCTCCGAAAAATCATTTGGATAGCAATTCTTTGAAATATTGGGGAACAATTTTGGTCGCTTTACCCTGAATATTTTCATCAAAAGCTGATTCTGTTGGCTCAAGGTTTAACTCTACTGTTTGTGCGCCCGCACTTTTAGCAGTCTGGTAAAAGCCGGCGGCAGGGTATACGTTTCCTGAGGTACCGATTGCGATAAAAAAATCACAGCTCGCTAAAGCCGAGTGTATCTCTTCCATGTAAAGTGGCATCTCGCCAAACCACACAACATGTGGACGAAGGTTTCCCGGTTGCTGACAACATTCACACGAAGTTTGTGCATCGAAATCGTATTTTGTGTCGAATATTAGATTTGTGTGAATGCAGCGCATTTTCAATAATTCGCCATGCATATGACGGATGTTCTTGCTTCCAGCTCGTTCATGTAAGTCGTCTATATTTTGGGTAACCAAAAGAATAAAACCTTTATGCTTGCGCTCGAATTCTGCTAAGGCAATGTGGGCAAGGTTGGGTTGTATCTCATCAGAGATGACTTGACGTCGACGCTGGTTGTAGAATTCGTAAACCAATGAAGGATTTGATTTAAAACCTTCGGGGGTTGCTACTTTTTCAATCGAGTGGTTTTCCCACAAGCCGTCTGCGGCCCTAAAAGTTTTAATACCCGACTCTGCGGAAATACCCGCGCCAGTAAGCACTACCACTGAGCTGAAATTGTTCATCTGCATATTTTAACAAATGGTCTTGCCTAATGGTACGAACATGAATACTCAGCGTATTTAAGATAAACTCGTAAAATTCGTTTCAAATTAAATTTTAAGGAACAGAGGAACATTACATGGCATCGGTCAAACTCGGCAATCTGGCACCAGCTTTTTCGCTGCAAGATCAAAATGGGAATAAGGTAAGTATCAAAGATTTCCGAGATAAAAAAAATGTTGTGATCTATTTTTATCCAAAAGCCATGACCCCAGGGTGCAAAGTTCAGGCCTGTGGTATTAGGGACTCAAAAAGAAAGTTGGGTAATCTGGATACGGTGACGTTAGGGATCAGTCCAGATCCAGTTGTCCGACTGAAGAAATTTGAAGAAAAAGAATCTTTGAATTTTACATTGCTGTCCGATGAAGATCACAGTGTTGCTGAAAAATACGGCGTGTGGGGTCTAAAGAAATTTATGGGGAAAGAGTTTATGGGAGTTATTCGTTCCACTTTTGTTGTAAACAAAGAAGGTCGAATCGCATTTTTGATGCCAAAGGTAAACACGAAGACACATCATGAAGATGTTTTAAATGTATTGAAATCGCTCGATTAGAGTATGAAGCTTCATTTTAAAAACTATTCTACCTGCGGTGAGCCGTTGTTTATTCTGCACGGATTGTTTGGAAGCCTCACAAACTGGAATTGGCATAGCAAACAATTTTCAGAGCAATTTTCTGTTTACGGGGTGGATCTTCGTAACCATGGAGAATCACCTCATGACGATACTCTGAATTATGATGTGATGGCTCAGGATGTTGTTCATCTTTTTGATGATTTAGGTATCGAGTCGGCTTGCATAATTGGTCATTCGATGGGCGGTAAGGTCGCGATGGAGTTAGCGCTTCGATGGCCGGATTATGTTAATAAATTAATTGTAGTCGATATTGCACCAGTATCTTATCCGAATAGTGGTGATGGCCATCTTGACGCGATAGAAGGGATGAACGCGTTAAAATTGAACGCTTTAAAAAGTCGGGGTGAAGCAGAGTCTTTTCTTGAGAAATATATCAAAGATCAGGTTACCAGAAAGTTCATATTGACAAATTTAACGAGCAGTGAGGGTGCTGGTTTTCGATGGCGGCTAAATTTGCAGTCTATCAAAAAAAACTATGCTCACTTGCGAGAAAAGCCATCTACTTCTGGCGTTTTTGAAAAGCCAGTTTTGTTCGTAAAAGGGGCTCTTTCTAACTATATTAGAAGCGAATACGAGCAAGAGACCCTTAATTTTTTTCCTAACGCCAGGGTAAAACTGATTATGGGTGCAGGTCATTGGCTTCATGCAGAAAAGCCACAGGTATTTCAGAAAATTGCGGTAGATTTTCTCACCTAAAGGATACAGTTGAATGACNAAATTGAGNGTTAACGTAAATAAGATTGCCTTATTGAGAAATTCACGGGGNAGAAATTTTCCTGACTTAGTAGGGCATGTCAAAAAACTAATTTCTTTGGGGGTAAAAGGAATCACGGTCCATCCTCGGCCAGACGAGCGACACGTTACAAGACAAGATGTCTACGATATCAGCAAATTTTTAAAATCATACCCTGACGTTGAATTCAATATTGAAGGTTATCCAAGCCAGCGTTTTCTTNCTCTCGTTAAAGAAGTTGTTCCCGATCAATGTACTTTAGTTCCCGATGAGCCTGGACAANTAACTTCAGATCATGGGTGGGATATTGCNGCAAACCGATCACTNTTACTTGATGTGAATACGATGCTTCGGGAAAAAAATATNAGAAGTAGCTTGTTTCTCGATCCTATTCCAGATCACGTCAATGAAGCTGATGAGGTAGGCNCGAACAGAATCGAGTTGTACACTGAGGAGTATGCTTCAAAGTTTGGAACAGAGGGTGAGCTANCGTGCTGGCAAACCTATGCTGAAACAGCATCTCGCGCATCCGAGTTAAACATAGGGGTTAACGCTGGACATGATCTTGATTTGTCAAATTTGGCCCGTTTTCTCGAAATCGATAGCGTTTTAGAAGTTTCGATAGGCCACGCATTAGTTGTGGAGTCGATTCAATCTGGTTTGGACTTTGTAATAGCGAAGTACCTTGATATTGCGGCTGGTAATTAAAATCTAGCTGGCTGAATTATTTTACCTCTCTATCAAATGTAGTAAATGAGGCCAAACATTATTCAGGATCAACGCTTGTGCCTCAGCTTTTGGATGGATACCGTCATCCTGCATTAGTTCTGGTTGTTGCGGGATACCGTCAATCAGAAATGGGATAAAACCAATTTGCTTCGTCTCAGCTATTTCATAAAATAATTCTGTAAAAGGCACTGTATATCGAGGGCCGTAGTTTGGAGGAATTTGAATTCCTGCCAAGAGAGCGGACGATCCAGTTTCATGGATCATGTCTACCATTTTATTTAGGTTGTCTGTGAGCAGTTCTAAAGGTAAGCCCCTAAGGCCATCGTTGCCCCCCAATTCAAGAATCACCACCTTGGGGCGGTAAGTGCTCAACATGCCAGGTAACCGTTCGACCCCGCCAGTAGACGTTTCTCCGCTAACGCTGCCGTTGATGACGCGAAAGGGTAAACCCTCTTCTTTGATTCTTTTATCTAACAGACTAACCCAACCTTCTTCCTCTTCAATACCATAAGCGGCACTAAGGCTATCTCCAAAAACGAGAATCGCGGGTAGGTCGCTATCAGCACTAAAAGCATTTGGGGAGATAAGGGCTGAAAAAAACAGCAATATCGCGAATAATTTAGATGTCATCTCAAAATTTCCCTGCAGCGTAGAAATATATTAAGTCATNGAGAAAGTAGATGACAGTATTTATGACTTATGGATTCACGAGTCAACTTCGAGTGATTAATACTCTTCGGCAGAATTAGACTATAATGCAGTGAAATNAGCTGGGGATAAAGGCGAGTATGATCGAGACACGGGATCTAGTTAAATCGGTGGACACCAGTGAAGGTGTCTTGACCATTCTAAAAGGTGTTAGCCTAAAATTCGAAGCCGGTGAAGCAGTAGCGATAGTGGGCGCTTCAGGTTCNGGTAAATCGACTCTTTTAGGNTTNATGGCTGGGCTTGATATTTCCAGTTCGGGCGAGATCATCTTAGATGGTCATGAACTTTCCTCTCTCGATGAGGAGGAACGAGCAGTTCTNAGAGGTCAGCTGGTAGGGTTTGTCTTTCANTCNTTTCAATTACTTCCAAGCTTAACTGCATTAGAGAACGTCATGTTACCGATTGAACTAAAAGGTGATGCGGCGGCAAGAGAGAAGGCGGTAGATTTGTTGGATAGAGTTGGTCTCACAGAAAGGTGGCACCATTACCCGAACCAACTCTCCGGCGGAGAGCAGCAAAGGATTGCTATTGCCAGAGCTTTTGCAACTGAAGCACGTATATTGTTCGCGGATGAGCCAACCGGCAATCTTGATACTGCTACGGGCGCTAAGATAGTAGACCTTCTGTTTGATTTAAATAAAGCTTTCTCCACGACGTTAGTTTTGGTAACGCATGATGAGCGTTTGGCCGCGCGCTGCGATCGGCAAGTCAGGCTCGTCGCTGGTGAAGTTGTTTCGGATGATGCCGCACAGGGATTAGATTAATGGAAGAAGGTGCTGCTGAAAAACTAGTCGATAATAAGCCCATTAGTAGCCTGTTTCTTATTTCTCTAAGACTACTTCGGAGAGATTGGAAAGGAGGGGAATTGCGCTTATTGTTTCTTGCGCTAATCATGGCAGTGACTTCCATAACTGGCATTGCGCTCTTTACGGATCGCTTAGAAAAAGCACTCCTTTTGGAGTCTGCAAACATGTTGGCTGCGGATCGTATTGTGAGCGGACGAGGTGACCTGCCAAGAGAGGTCTTAACGGAGGGACAGACAAGAGGTCTCTCCACGGCCGAGGTAGTGTCGTTCACATCAATGGCATTTTCAGAAACAGGCAATATTCTTGTTGCGGCAAAGGCCGTAACTGATGCCTACCCTCTTAGGGGAGAGGTAATAGTTTCGGANCAGGCNTTNGTNAGGGGCACCCCAANTGGGAGNGGACCGCCGCAAGGNGAAGTCTGGCTGGAGTCNCGNGCAATGGCGGCTCTNGATATTNATATAGGGGACTTTGTTTCGGTCGGNGAGGCAGAATTGCGCGTGGGTAAAATCATCGTGGCGGAGCCTGACCGGGGCGGCGGNAGCATGATGGATAATGCNGGTCCTCGATTGATGTTGCANATGGACGATCTTGCATCTACNAATGTTGTCCAACTCGGAAGTCGCGTAAGTAATCGTTACCTATTTGCCGCTGATGATATCAGCGACCTTGATGCTTTTGAGGAGTGGTTTCGCTCGAGGGAGGAATGGAGAGGTCGTTACTACATCAGAGATATTCGCGATGAAAGTGAAGAAGTCAGGGAGGCACTGGAAAGGGCAGAGAGTTTCTTGCTGTTGAGTTCTCTCTTTGCCGTCTTGCTCGCTGGAGTTGCAATCGCATTGACGGCCAAGCGTTACAGCGAGAGACATTATGACTATGTGGCAATCCTAAAAACNTTCGGATGCACATCGTCTCAAATTTCATTCATATATTTAAATATACAGCTGGTACTTGCGTCTTTTGCAGTATCGATCGGTTGGTTGTTTGGCTGGTTTATCCATGGAGTGATACTCGCGGTTCTGCAGCGACTATTNTTCGTTGATCTGCCGGAGCCGGGATTCCANCCNTTTATCGTTGGTGGTTTAACGGCGGTTATTTGTCTGCTGTCTTTTGCTTTACCCCCTTTGCTTGCNTTGAGGGAAACGCCACCACTCAGGGTTCTGCGCAAGGACATCAGTCAACAAAAAATTGGGGATAATGTCCCTTATCTATTCGGAGCTCTCGGCGCTTTATTATTGGTGTACTGGTATAGCCAAGATCTGATTCTAACGTCTGTTTTGATTATCTCGGTTGCAGCCATTGCTCTTGTTTTGTCAGGAGTCTCTTATTTTATTTTGCGGACCTCAAGTTCGACGGGCATGAAAGCGGGAAGTGCTTGGCTGCTCGCTATGACCGCGACTCGAAGGCGCAGAAAGCAAAATGTTCTTCAAGTCATGGTGTTTTCAATTACCATAATGTCGTTACTTATACTTACACTCCTTCGTACGGATTTGGTCGAAGAGTGGCAAGCGCAGCTGCCTGAGAATACTCCGAACCACTTCATGATGAATATCACGCAGAGTCAAATTCCAGGAATCGAGAGCTTTTTCGCGCAAAATGGCATTGAGGGGAATCAGTTTTTTCCTCTTGTTAGCGCAAGGGTAACTCGGGTGAATGGCGACTTACCTAGCCCTGGTGACGAGAGTGAGGTCTCGGTCAGCAGAGCTACACTAACGGAGGGCTCAGAGAGCGAAGAGCCGGAAAGTGAAATGGCTTTGGGTACAAATCCTCAAACAGATGCACCGCCCGTTAACGCGGAGGATGCTACCACTGGTGGCCGTCGGGTGCGAGGGAGGTTGAGTCGGCGTCAGGTGACTTGGTCAACCGATCTCCCAAGCGACAATATGATAACGGAGGGAATTTGGTGGGGAGAAGAGTCGGAACCGGGTTATGTTTCTATTGAGCAAGAGTATGCGGAATGGTTAGACCTTGAATTAGGTGACCGGCTCGAATTTGAAGTTAATCAGCAAATTGTCTCAGCCGAGGTCTCTAGCTTTCGAAGTGTGCGATGGGACAACATGCAGCCAAATTTTTTCATTATTTTTTCACCCGGGACAATTGATCATCTCGGAGCTACCTTTCTATCAACAGCTTTAATGGAAAGAGAACAGAAAATTTTACTCAATGACTTAGTGAGATTATTTCCGACGGTTGTTGTAATTGAGATTGATGCTCTTATAGAGCAGATTCAAACGATAATTATTCAGGTAACATCAGCCATTGAGCTTATTTCTATTCTTGTACTACTTTGCGGTGCACTAGTGCTTGTGGCTTGTGTTAACGCAAGTTTGGATGAGAGATTTCATGAGAACGCGATATTGAGGACTCTTGGTGCGGGGCGCAAGCTAATTCTTAGCAGTCTGTTAATTGAGTTTGCGAGTATCGGGGTAGTTGCGGGATTGATAGCGACTTTGGGTGCAGAAGCCAGTGTTTATTATCTACAAGAAGAAATTTTTGAGCAGGAATTTTCATTTCATATGTGGACTTGGATAGCAGGACCGACACTAGGAATGTTTATCATTGCTGGACTGGGGATGAATTCAACGCGCGAAGTGGTGAGCACGAGTCCTTTAAATGTATTAAGGCGGATATTGTAACTGCAAGGTCAGGTAAACCGCTTAATGACCGATCTTATGTTCCCCAAGTAGCTCGGCCCAAATAAGATTAAGTGGTTTAATAAATGGTAAAGATTGTATAACGGGCTCCGCTCCCTCCAATCTTTTTCAATGTCAGATACTGATTCGTAGGATTCGTAAAACTCCCGATTGAAATTCCCGAATAATTCGGTCATTGCAAGGTCTGCTTCGGCCCAACCCCAGTATGCGGCAGGATCCACCAAGCAGGGATTGCCATCTCTGTCACAATGCACATTTCCCGACCATAAATCGCCATGAATTAGTACGGGACTTTGGGTGGGAATCCAGTTGGTAAGATTTGAGGCTATCAACTCAATTCGCTTTAAATCTCCCTCCTCAATAAGTTTTTGGTCAAACGCTTCNGAACTCAGAGTCANCAAGCGATGCTCTTTAAAAAACTCAAACCCGTCTTGTATAGTTGGGTTTCGTTGCAGAGTTGACCCGCAATAATTGTCGATTAAGAAACCAAAATTACTGTTCTTGCAAGAATGTAAGCTCGCTAGGCCCTCACCAAGAGTTTGCCAATAGTTTAAATTTGGCAGGCCGACTCCAAGATCCTCCATCAAGATAAAGTTTTCTTTAGCCAGCAAGACACTGGGTATTCGAAGTAAACTTTGTTCGGCGAGTGCTTCCAGACTTTTTGATTCTGCAGTAAAAAAGTCAACCGGAGCATGATCGTTAACCTTGAGGAAATGCGACTCCCCTGAGTCGAGAAGCAATCGCCAGCAATCATTAATACATCCGCCCCCTACGCGCTCTTCATGCAGTATCTCACCGTAACCAAACGGCACTAGGAAGTTATTTGCTAGCTGAGTCATTTTTCTGGGTTAAACACTTCAAAAGTTATTAGAAACAAACATGACCTAAGTGTACGATTAATAATCTTAGGTTATAATCATTTTGTTGTCTCTGTAACGAACCAATGCTTCTATGTTCAAGAAACNATTAAAGAAATTTANCTCCCTTCAGTTACTTGCATTGACTTCATTGTGTGCTCTGCTTTTTTCAGAGCTAGCGGCTCAGTCCTTAAAGGATGTTACTGAGGAGGATTGTGTNTATGGTGACTGTAATGACGGCAGAGGCACACTCCAGTTGAAAACCCCCTGGGGTCTTGGCGAGTACATTGGGGACTTCAGAAATGGAGAGTTCCATGGCTACGGTCGCTTGGAGGTACCCATATCTTTTACTCAGCGCGCCGTATATGCGGGGAATTGGGCGCGAGGTATCAGAGAAGGGAGGGGTACCCATTGGAACGGTGAAGGCAAATTATACATTGGTGAATGGCGTAATAACAAAAGGCATGGTACCGGGTCTTATTTTTTTAATATCCCTAGCTGGAAAGAGAACGAGCATACAGAATTTTGGCTCAAGGATAATTTTGAGAATTATACTGGCGATTTTGTTGAAGACCATTTTCAGGGGAAGGGGACTTACCGTTGGCCAGATGGTCAGAGGTATGAGGGGAGTTTTTTTGCTAGCGATAAGCATGGCGAAGGAACTTTTTATTACACAACTGGAACCTCTAGGAAACAATTTTGGCATTATGGTGATCTGATACGTTAATTTGGTTTGGAAGTGAAAAGCATGATTCTCTGAGTCTTAACCAACTTCGAGAGAGCGGGTGTTTTTCGGAAGAATTTTTATTCGGAGTAGACGAAAATAATTTATGGATCTTGAATCTTTCAGAAGAGAATATCTGCGAGGGGGTTTNCATAGGAAAGATCTCCAANAAGATCCGATTGAACAATTTTCGATTTGGATGCAGCAAGCTTTGGATCTGGGGATTATTGACCCCACGGCTATGACAATGTCCACTGTAGCATCCGACGGTCAGCCTAGTCAGCGCATTGTTTTGTTGAAAAATTTTGATGATCTGGGGTTTGTTTTTTATACCAATTACGAAAGCCGCAAGGCTAAGGAACTAAGTAGGAATTCCAAGGTTAGTCTTCTTTTTCCTTGGAACCAAATTGACCGTCAGATCAAAATCTGCGGAGAGGCTCAGAAGCTCTCGTCTAAGGATTCACGCGATTATTTCGTTTCACGTCCTAGAGGCAGTCAAATCGCGGCAATTGCATCAAAACAAAGTTCAGTTATAGACTCGCGTGCGGCACTAATGGATGAATTTGATGCATTGAATCAGAAATACAAAGATGCAGAGCTACCGTTTCCTGATTTTTGGGGAGGCTATCGAGTGCAGGCAACAGAAATTGAGTTTTGGCAAGGTGGAGCCGATCGGCTGCACGATAGGTTTCGTTATCTGCGAGATGGTCAGTCTTGGCGTATTGATAGATTAGCTCCGTAGGACTGTCAAGTTTCTACCCAAGATTCTAGTTTTTTCTTTGCTAAAATATTTTTCAGTCTTGCATATTGAGGCAAACCGTTTTTGTATGGTGGATAGTCTTCGCCCTTTATCAGCGGGGCAAAATACCTCTTTGCTTTTTCAGTAATATGAAAACCGTCTTTTGATATATAGCTGCGAGGCATTTTCTTCTCGATATTAGCAACGTCAGATAGCTTTGCTTCACCAATTTTCCATGAGTAACTTTTTCCCTTACCTCGAATTATGATTGGCATTACTGCATTTTTGCCTTTCAAGGCGAACTCAACGGCGGCTTTGCCGACTGCGTAAGCTTGATCAACGTCTGTGGCCGATGCCACATGTCGCGCAGATCTTTGTAGGTAATCGGCAACAGCCCAATGATATTTGTAGCCTAAGGATTCCTTGACCATGTTTGCAACAAAGGGTGCTACCCCACCAAGCTGTGCGTGGCCAAAAGCATCTCTCCCACCTGTTTCAGCTAGGAATCGGCCATCTCTATACTGAGCACCTTCAGATACCACTATGGCACAGTACCCAAATTTCTTAACACTTGTTCTCACTTTAGCTAGAAAATTCTTTTTATTAAAGGCGATTTCAGGGAATAAAATGATATGAGGGGCATCTCCCTCTCGCTCCGAAGCCAAACCCGAGGCTCCAGCTATCCATCCTGCATGCCGACCCATAACCTCAAGAACAAAAACCTTAGTTGAACTAGCGCTCATGGATGCAACATCGAGTCCCGCTTCTCTTATTGACACTGCCACGTACTTTGCTACTGATCCAAAGCCGGGGCAGTTGTCTGTTTTTGGNAAATCGTTATCGACTGTTTTAGGAATGCCGATACATGTAATTGGAAAGCCTTTTTCGATACTCAATTTTGATAATTTATTGGCAGTGTCTTGAGAGTCGCCGCCACCATTGTATAAAAAATACTTTATATTGTGAGCGTAAAATACGTCCATCAATCGTTCGTATTCTTGTTTGTTTTCAGCATAAGATTTCAACTTATAACGGCATGATCCGAATGCACCAGCTGGTGTAGACCTCAAGGCAGCTATAGATCGTTCAGTTTCCTTGTTTGTATTTATCAATTCTTCATTTANTGCNCCGACTATGCCATTTCGTCCGGCATANACAGTTCCTATCTTATCTTTGTACTTGCGNGCTGTTTCGATTACTCCGCAGGCGCTNGCATTTATTACAGACGTAACTCCGCCTGATTGAGCGTAAAATAAATTNGGTTTCTTCATTGCATTTTTTCGATAGGTAAAAANTTTGANTGTTTAATGTTACTGCGAGAAGCCAGCGCTTGCTAGTGTGAAGAAGTGGTGTAACAATCTGGCAAAGGAAAACTTTGGAAGGCAAATTATGCGATTGATAGTTGGAATGTCTGGCGCAAGNGGNGTGATCTATGGCGTAAGATTGCTGGAAGTATTAAAGNCAGAATCTAATGTTGAGACCCATTTGGTAATGTCTGATTCCGCCAGAATGAACATAAATTTGGAAACTGATTGGTCCGCCAAAGATGTTCTTGCGCTGGCGGATCATGTGTACTCTAACCGAGATATTGCGGCATCGATTGCCAGCGGTTCCTTTGGGACTGACGGCATGATTGTTGCTCCTTGTGCAATAAAAACATTGTCGGCAATAACTAATTCTTATGCTGACTCACTTATTGTCCGTGCTGCTGACGTTGTGCTGAAAGAGTGCAGGCGCCTAGTGTTAGTTCCAAGGGAAACCCCCCTTCATACGGGGCACTGTGAGTTGTTGTATAGAGCAAGCCAATTAGGCGCCATTATTGCGCCACCCATGCCGGCGCATTACATAAAACCTCAAAGTGTTGATGATTTAATAAACCACCATGTTGGTCGAATTTTAGATTTGTTTAGTATTGATTGTGGCTTTGTGAAAAGATGGAACGGACCNCAAAATAAGAACTCAGACGAATAGGAACTCGGCTGAAAAGGCAGTTGTTTAAGCAAAATAANAAACTGGGGTGAATAGATATGCTGAGANTACGCTTTTTGTTACTAACATTGCTNTTGATTGGCAGTCANGCGNACTCACAAGTTAGTGAACCTGACTGGGCANCAGTTGAAGAGGAAACACTGAGGCACTTTCGAGCTTTGTTGCGATTCGACACGAGTGATCCCCCGGGCCGAGAGTTGCCGGCCGCTGAATATTTAAGGGATGTTTTGGAGGCGGAAGGTATTGCTGTCGAAATGCTTTCCGTAGATCCGGAGCGACCAAATGTGGTAGCCCGACTCAAAGGTGATGGCAGCCAGGAACCGCTTCTCATTATGGCCCATACCGATGTAGTCAATGTCGATCCCGAAAAATGGACTTTCCCACCCTTCAGCGCAACAGTTGATGGGGGCTATGTATACGGACGCGGGGCGGTGGATGATAAAGACAATTTGGCAGCTGGTCTAATGGTCATGCTAGAACTCAAGCGTCAGAATATACCCCTTTCTCGAGATGTGATTTTTCTTGCAGAGTCCGGTGAGGAAGGCGCAACGGAATATGGCATAGAGTTCATGGTGAATGAACATTTTGAAAAAATCGACGCGGAATTCTGTTTGGCAGAGGGAGGCAGTGTAGCCCGTGTTAATCGTGAAGTGGTCTATGGTGGTGTGCAAACGGTTGAGAAGCTCCCTTATAGACTCGAATTAGCGGCAAGAGGGGTTGCTGGACATGGTTCGGTACCCTTGCAGAACAATTCAGTTGTGCGGCTTGCAAAGGCGATATCTGCAATTGCCGACTGGCGCTCTCCAATCCGCCTGAACGAGACAACCTATACATACTTTGAGCGTCTGGCATCGATTTCACCGCCAGATGCAGGAGAGCGATATCTCGCTGTTTTGGATTCTGGTCGTGCCAGCGAAGCAGATGAGTACTTTCTCGCATATGAGCCGCGCCATGCGTCGATGCTCAGATCTTCCCTTTCACCAACCATCTTTGACGCTGGTTATCGAATCAATGTGATTCCNTCAGAATCACGCGCTTCAGTTGATTTTCGTGCTTTACCCGATGAGAACATCCAGGATTACCTAGAGCAGATCCGGGAGGTAATCGGTGATGACTCGATCGAAGTGAGCCTTGGTCAGCGAAATACGCGACCTGCAGGACAGGCGAGTATTAACACGACAGCATTCTCAGCAATCGAGCAAAATTTGCAGGAACATTACGGTGTTATTACGCTCCCCACTATGTCAACCGGGGCCACTGATATGGCCTACCTGCGAGCTCGAGGAGTTCAGTGTTATGGGATTGGTCCAGCAATCGATCGAGAGGATGCTGCCCTTGGTTTTGGAGCTCATAGTGATCAGGAACGAATATTGATAAGTGAAATGAATCGATTTGTCCGTTTCAATTGGGATCTTGTGCTGGACATAGCCGCCCGCAAGTAGTGAAGACCGTCAAGTTTTTACATTAGACTTACATTTTTAGCTATTTCATCTAGCTTGTTTTTGAGGGCGTCGGTCAAAACAATACCCTCTTCAGCCAGATAATATGCGAGATGTTTCATTGCATCGGACCTTGAAAATGGTTGAAATTTTAGGTCACGAGTTTCGATCTTTGACTGTATGATTTCTTGCTGTATTTGCTCTGCCGCTAATTCATCATTTTTAACCCGTTTTCTCAACGTCTCAAAATCTTTTGTGCTGGGATAATTGTTAATTTCTCGTTTGAGTGAGTTTCGAACACTTCGTAATGGTTGTACGAAATTTTTTTTCCAATCTCTGGAAAACTCGATAATATCTTCCCACTGAAGTTCCGTGGGTGTGTCTTTGATATGAGCACCCCAGAAACAAAATAAAATTATGTTCACATCGAGGCTCAATTGGTCTTGCAATTCTAAGCATATTTCGGCAACACCACTCATTTCATATAATCGTGTTGAAAAATCCCAGAATTTTATCGAATGCAATGTCATAATGATTCAAAATACAGAGCCAAAAAGTTTCTAGTACATCTAGCCGTAAGGCCTATTGAAGTTTAAGAGTCTGGAGATAATTATCAATACAAAGCACATACATATCCTAGGTATCTGCGGCACTTTTATGGGCAGCCTAGCAGTTTTGGCAAAGGAAAAGGGCCTAACGGTAAGCGGCAGTGATGCGAATGTTTATCCACCAATGAGTACGCAACTAAAGGCGCAGGGTATTGAAATTATGGAGGGCTATCAGGTTAGTCATCTGAAGCCTGCTCCGGATCTAGTGATCATAGGCAACGCACTTTCGAGGGGAAATGTTGCGGTAGAGTATGTGATTGAGGAAGGACTCCCTTACGTATCAGGGCCTCAGTGGTTGGCTGAGAATGTTCTTCGCGATAAGTGGGTATTAGGTGTTGCCGGAACGCATGGAAAGACAACGACAAGTGCAATGCTTGCCTGGATTTTGGAATTTGCGGGCCTTAAACCAGGGTTTTTAATTGGAGGAGTAACTAATAATTTTCCTGATTCGGCTCGCTTGGGGGATTCGCAGTTTTTTGTAGTAGAAGCTGACGAGTATGATAGTGCTTTCTTCGATAAGAGATCAAAGTTTGTTCATTATTCCCCTCGAACAGCGGTTCTAAATAACTTGGAGTTCGATCACGCTGATATTTTTAATAATCTCGAAGAAATAGAAAAGCAATTTCATCATTTGATTCGCACTATTCCGGGAAATGGAACAATAATCAGTCCCCATGAAGATTCTGGGATAGAAAAAGTTATAGACATGGGTTGTTGGTCTTACAGACAACATTTTGGAGTGAACCTCCCGGATTTGAAATGTAAAAAAGCGGCGCTTGATATGGAAATATTTTGGAACGCCGAATTTGAAGGAGAACAAGGAAACGAGTTCCAGTTGGTAAAATATGAGAAAAAATCAGGAGAGGTGATTAAAACAGAAGGAGTGGTTAAGTGGAGCCAGAATGGTCGGCACAATGTAAAAAATGCGCTGGCAGCAGTGGCCGCGGCAAACCAAGTTGGGGTAGATTTATCCGTTGCTGTGAANGCCTTGGAAAACTTTCAGGGAGTGAAAAGGCGAATGGAATTGCGTGGCACNGTTAACGGGATAAACGTTTACGATGATTTTGCTCACCACCCCACTGCGATTCAAACAACTCTCGATGGCTTCGCCTCAAAATTGAGGGCTAGCAAAAGTAGCAAACGATTGGTCGCTGTTATTGAACCTCGCTCTGCGACAATGAAATCAGGAGTTCATCAGGTCCAACTAAGTAAGTCCTGTCTTTCTGCTGATGAGGTGGTTTGGTATCAAAGCGATAACATGGGATTGGATTTTGAACTACTGACTTCTTCTCTTGGAGTGCCAAGTCGTGTTTTTGATTCGGTGGACCAAATTGTCACTTTCCTCACAGATACCTGCAGCTCGGGAGATAATGTGATCATCATGAGTAACGGTGGTTTCGAGGGAATCCATGATAAATTACTGACTTCATTAAATTCAGTGACGTTGCCGTAGAACTATATATGCGCTCGGATCGTTACGAAAACTTTACGTACCAGACATTTAACTTAGGTTTATGAAAAACACTAATGACATTCCTTTATTTCCATTGAATATTGTTTTGTTTCCTGGGGGTCGTTTCGATCTTCAAATATTCGAGAGGCGGTACATTGATCTTGTTAGCCATTGTATGAGAACAGGCACAGGATTTGGCATTTGCTTATTAAAGTCGGGAGACGAAACAAACGGTAATAACCTTAATCAGACCGTATATAATACCGGGACCTACGCAAAAATTGTTGATTGGGACCAACTAGAAAGCGGACTTTTGGGTATCACAGTTGAGGGCGCAGTAAAGTTCGTCGCACAGGATTTTTGGAAGGAAGAGGATGATGTTCTTCACGCGTCAGTTGAATTTAGTGACATAGAGTCCACTGAGGCCGATGTAATTCCCCTTGGCGACGAATATACAGCACTCTCTGAATTGTTAAGGAATTTAGAGGATCACCCATTAGTTGCGGGCAGAAATCTTTCGATAGACTACAGTGATTTGAGGCAGCTAGGATGGAGACTTAGCGAGTTGATACCCCTTGGGATTGATGTAAGGCAGGAACTTCTGGAGTTAAATGACCCCGTGGAGCGGTTATCTAAGATCGAAAAGCTTGTCTCGGAAATGGCCAACAATTCGTAATTTTCTATTAAAATTGTCTTGCTTGAATGTAAGGTTTAGGCTTCGATTGGTTTCTAGGATTTTATTATGCTTTCGAGATTAATTGATTCGAGTGGCTGGACAGCAGAGCAATGGCTGGCAGCAACAATTCTAGTTTTTATTATAATTACGGTTATCGTAGTAGCTCATCGCATGGTGAGAATATTTCAAATCTCAGCTAAGTCAAAATACAAGCCCAATTTGAGGCCTTTGCGACGAAATAAATCCCACGTAAAACTTAACAGAGAGGCATCAGAATGAGGGGTTTATTGTTAGTTTGCTTGGTTAGTCTGTTCGCTCTTCAAAGCTACGGAATTGTTATCAGACATGACGTTGCTCCCGGAGACTACACCTTGCGAGCAAGTGACTTTTCTCAGGTATTTTATTTAGAACTACAAGGTCAGAGGAAAGTATGCGGCGCAACGTTAATATCAAATCGGTGGGCTCTCACTGCCGCACATTGCGTTAGTGAGACCTCGCTCGGATCTGTTATCGGAAACGGAGACGAATTTCTGGTAGATATTGCTAATGTTCCAAGAAGTATTGATCGTGTCATGCTCCATCCAGATTTTACTTCCCTGAAAACCCCTGAGGTTGATCTCGCTCTCCTTCGGTTTGTTCAAGAGGTAAATTACCCAACACCAATTTCTGTGAACACCAAAGCAGATGAACTCGGAGAAATTGTTACCTTGGTTGGTTGGGGCTATTTTGGATTAGGTACTACAGGCAGGCAGTATGATGACGGGACAAAGCGTCAAGCCAAGAATAGAATTACCCAAGCTGATCAAAGGCTGTTCTCTTTTTTTGACGATCCCCGTCAGCTAAATAGCGCCGCGTTGCCACTTGAAGGAACGCTAAGTCTTGGTGACAGCGGTGGTCCGGCTTTTCTTGAGACATCAGAGGGTTTACTCCTTGCTGGTGTTTCTGTGGGCCAGGTAGAGGGTCCTGACTTTTCTGAGGAAACTCAGGGACAATACGGTTCCGTTGCAGTTTATGAGCGTGTGTCTTTGCATGTCGAATGGATAAATAGTGTACTTAATTCTGACTATTAAGTGTCGAGAGATTGAATTATCATTTCGGATCTTGAAGAGTTCGCCCAAATGTCGCTAGCTTTTCATGATTTTCTGATATGCAATAATGAATTTGTTAGTATCAGTGCAGACTAATTGAGCATAAGAATTTTAGGAGAGTATGAATGACGATTCAGGTCGGAGAGAAGGTGCCATCAGTTAATTTCAAAACGATGACAGATGATGGTCCGAAAGAAATAAGCAGCAACGAAGTTTTTGCTGGTAAAAAGGTGGTGTTTTTCGCTGTACCGGGAGCTTTTACACCGGGTTGTTCCATGACTCATTTGCCAGGTTTTGTAATTAATGCTGATGCGATTAAGGGTAANGGCGTTGATGAGATAGTTTGCATGTCTGTTAATGATGCGTTTGTCATGGGGGCATGGGGAGAGGCTCAAAATGCCGAACAGCTCCTTATGCTGGCGGATGGTAATGGAGAATTTACCCGCGCTATCGGACTTGAGCTGGATGCCAGTGGCTTCGGTATGGGTACGCGAGCGCAGAGGTTTGGAATGATTGTTGATGATGGTGTTGTTACACATTTAGCGATAGAAGCGCCTGGTGAGATCAAAGTTAGTTCAGCTGAGGCAATACTAGATTTGTTATAAATGAGGCCNATAAAAAGTNTGAAACATTTTCATTGGATATGGGTTAAAAGATGAAAAAAGAGCTTATAGATTATAACGACGGTAGCGCGGAGNTAGAGGCTTTTGTTGCTTATGAGGAGGCTGACTCTCNAAAACCACTCGTTTTGGTGGTCCATGATTGGAGTGGGCGNAGGGATTTTGCCTGCAAAGCGGCGGAGCGTGTTGCGGGAATGGGATATGTTGGAATGGCTGTTGATATGTACGGCAAGGGCGTATTCGGTAGCGATGGGGATGTAGAGCTAAATTCATCTCTCATGGATCCTTTTGCGTCTGATCGAGCCATGTTAAGAGATAGAATTANAGCGGCTTTAGAAGCGGGTCGGAATTTGTCTCAAGTGGATGCAAGCAAGGTTGCCGCTATGGGTTACTGTTTTGGTGGTATGTGTGTTCTTGAGCTGGCCAGGTCGGGTGCGGACGTTGCTGGGGTAATTAGCATTCATGGAATTTTCTCCCCCGGTGATATNCCTAACAAGGAGATCAAAGCTAAGATNCTTTGTTTACATGGTCACGAAGATCCAATGGTGCCTCCTGATCAAGTTCTAGCTTTCGAAACGGAGATGACAAAAGCCGGAGCAGATTGGCAGGTGCATGCCTACGGGAATACTATGCATGCGTTTACCAATCCAGCCGCTAACAATCCAGATTTCGGAACTATGTATGATGAAGTCGCTGAGAGGAGAACTTATCAGGCACTTGCTAATTTCTTAGATGAAATATTCTAAAATTCCGTAAGCGGTCAGAACAAGAAAAATTATGAGTACTGCTACAGAGGAAAATTCTTTAGTACCAGCTGAGACTCCAATACGGAGTAAGATAGGACTCTGGCTCGGTCCACTCGTTTTTATTTCGATGATACTTTTCGTTGAACTAGATCCTGNTAATCCCTTAGTTACTCGAATGGCAGCAGTAATTCTATTGATGGCCATCTGGTGGATTACNGAGGCAATNCCTCTGTCAGCCACGGCTCTGCTTCCAATTATATTATTCCCCCTCTTGGGAATCATGCGCGGCCGAGAATTGCCAGCAGGTAATCGCATAAATCTTGAGAATGCTTCATTCTCCGAAGGATTCAGCGCAACAGACTTCGATATAATTTTTCCTAATGTCGCCAACCAGTATATGGACTGGATCATCCTGCTGTTCATGGGCGGTTTTATTCTCGCCGTAGCTGTAGAGAAATGGAATCTACATAAGAGGATTGCGTTAAATATATTNCGGATAATTGGAGGGCAGCCNCACCGTTTGGTGCTCGGATTTATGATTGCGACCGGGTTCCTCTCAATGTGGTTATCAAATACAGCTACGGCACTTATGCTGATGCCNATGGGAATGTCATTAGTCCTTCTTTATGAGGAGTTGAATAAGGATATTCTGAAGAAGGGNGGAANGATTGATCCCAGAGCGGACAACTTTTCGCTTACGTTACTCCTAGGTATCGCTTATGGTGCATCTATAGGTGGATTCGCTACGCTNATCGGAACGCCNCCCAATGGCATTCTAATCACTCAAATGTCTCAATTGTTTCCAGANGCNCCAGATATCACATTTGCTACTTGGATGCTTTTCGCGCTGCCTATGAGTTTTATATACATGATGATTGCCTGGTTTTTATTAACTAGAGTAGTTTTCCCNTTGCCAAGCAGTACTCCCTTTAGNGGTAAAGAGTTTATTCAAAGTGAAATTAAAAAATTAGGCCCTATGTCTACTGAGGAAAAACGAGTGACGGCTGTTTTTGTTAGTTTTGCCTTGCTGTTGATGACTCGTAAGGAAAGGTTATTTGGACCAGAAGTAGATCTTTTTGGCTGGAGCTACTATTTAGATAAACTGCTTGCAGCAGCAGGATCATCACCTGTTGGATTTATGATTGANGATGGCAGCGTTTCAGTTGCTGTAGCGCTTACATTNTTCATGATTCCAGCAGCCAAAGAAAATGGTGGGAGATTGATGGACTGGGAAGACGCAAAACGCGTTCCCTGGGGAATTTTATTGCTTTTTGGCGGAGGATTGGCAATTGCAAAGGGTTTTGGAACCTCTGGCTTGTCAGATTACATTGCTGCACAGCTCGCGACCCTCCTCGGTGATGCAGAGCAGCTCGTTATNGTGATGAGCACTGTTGCATTTATTACAGGCCTGACCGAGGTGGCTTCAAACACAGCTACGATCACACTCGCTGTGCCAATTATGGCAAGTCTTGCCCAGGCTATCGNGGCTCATCCNTTGTTACTTTTGATTCCGACAACTCTGGCGGCCTCCTGCGCTTTCATGTTGCCAGTATCTACGCCGGCTAATGCAATAGTTTACGGAACGGGNAGGATACCAATAATGAAGATGGTCATAGCTGGCATATGGTTGGATATACTATCTGTGTTCTTACTAACGTTTTTTGTATACACGCTTGGTCATTTAACCTTTGATGTTCTTGGTCAATTGCCGGCGTGGGCTATGCCTTAATCAGATTGANTTTTGACTGACGTTTTGCGCTAGATTAAATAAAATTGCGGCCGTCGCTCCCCAAATTCGATAGCATCCATACTGGATTTCAAGAATTGTTCTTTCTTTTCCTTTAAATTCAACTTTTGACCTTTTGTATGACGGAATTTCTAAGATTAAGCTAAGTGGTGCTTTAAAAATATCTTCAACCTCGTCTTCTTGGCGAATAAAGTGAAGTCCCGCATTTATTAGACCNACGATAGGAGTAACTAAATAGCCAGAAGGTAGTGCTAGATCGCCCAGCTTNCCNAAGACTTNGACTTCATTGGGAGGGAGTCCNATTTCCTCTTCACTTTCTCTGAGAGCAGTTGCCACAGCATCCGAGTCGGCACTTTCACGCTTGCCTCCGGGTAAGCTGATTTGACCAGCATGGCTTTTTAGGTCTGCAGACCTNACCGTCAGCACTATTTGGCTNTCGGCTTGGGCTGTCGGNCTTGTAACCGCAATCAAGACAGAGGCCTGTTTTAGCGAATCTTCATTAGTAATTGAATTATAGACTTCTAATTCCGGATGAAAGATTCTTTTGGGGTTATTGGTTTTCTTTGTTTCAAAGAATTGTAAGAGCTTGCAAAATTCGGAATTGTTTTTGGTTGTATTCACAAGACGCTTAGGAAAGTTTGAGTTAAATTAAAAAAGCCGACTTACGCCGGCTTTTCTCCATCATGGTTCTAGTTTCTACCGATACTTCCAAGTGAATCCAATGAATGCACGAATGGGTTCGCCTGGGAAATAGCGATCTCCAACCCAGCCGCTAAAATCAGCCCTTTCAGCATATTCCTCATCTGCAAGATTCATGACGTTAACGTAGACCATAAAATCATCGGTCACGTCATATTGCATGCGAAGGTTAAGAAGATCATGACCACCATAGGATGCAGTGTTTTCAGGGTTGGTGTAGTACTCGCCCATGTGAACCAGCTCTAGTTCGGCCAATAAGTTGTCCATCGGTCGGTAGGTTAATCTGAGGTTGCCAAATTGATCTGGTGCGGTATCAATATCGTTGCCATTGATATTCTGGCCACCAGACACGAGATCATTGTCATAGGTGTGATCAGCGTAATTAAACACCCCGTTTACCGAGAGCGAATCGGTCAGGTCATAGCCNACCGCNAGTTCAAAACCCTGGTGTTTNGTCTCNCTTCCATTNAGGTTCATCCGNTCGCTGTNTTNTAGAATNTCGTTTTCCTTATCCATCCAGTAGANAGCTGCNGAGTAGTTCCAGTTGTTGCCGCCGCCTTGTAATGCTAATTCATAACTATCCAACTCAACGGGATCCAAGTCTGCAACGGTTTGGCTTCCCTGTAATCTATAGAGTTCTGTNGCTTGTGGGGCACGAATGCCGCGNTGAGCTCTCGCAAAAAGNGTATGNTTNTCATTNAGCNNATAGCTCAGGCCGAGTTTGGGAGAGACTTCTGTAAANTCATCGNCCCGGTCAGCCGGTCNGCTNNANCGACAACCNCCAAANCCACAAGCAACGCCATTCGCATCGGTACGGCCGTCAATCATNAGGTTGTCGTACTCATAATCCATCCGCTCAAGTCTAGCTCCGATAGATAGTTCTAGCCTGTCTGTCAGTGAATTTTCGTAATTAGCAAATAAAGCGAGCTGACTTGCCTCTACCTCATAATCATAGTGCATACCCTGNGGGATNGTCCTTCTAACGAAAAGNGANCCTGTTGTTGGATTAGGCTGATCCTGCTTCAGACTTCCATCAGTGTTTTCTGCATCAATGCCCCAGGAGAAGGAGGAACTATCAGTCAGGTCTCTGAAGGCGGCAAGCTGAATACCATAGCTCCTGTGTTCCGTGTCTTCAATTGGCTGCCCTGGCAAAAAGTGCTGGACGAAGTTCATATTCACCTCACGAAAATAAGGAGTGGCAATGTATTCCCAGTCTCCAGACTCCATGGTGAATCGAGTCCATACGCGAGTACTCTGACTGTCGCGATAGGCCTCCGGGTTAGGGTTTGTTCCTCTTTTATTGCCGTCCTCGTATGCCTTGGCTCCGGCGACGTAGCCTGCAGTTTCTTGGTTTAAATTGTTATAGGTGAAACCACCTTCCATTCTTATTTCATTAGGTAGGGTGTACTCGTACAACCAAGAAGCTTTCTGCTGATCCACCCCACTGTCATCTCTATAGCCTTCTTCGTTGATGCCTGTTAAATAGAGGGATTGCTTGAAATTGCCATTATCTGATCCGATTGCAGCTTTTGTTCTATAGGAGCCTCTTGGACCCTGCTCAAGGGTTAATTCGCCGATTTCACCCGGATCTGGTAGTCGCACATTGACCAGGCCATGCAGTGCATTTGAACCCCAGAATGCACTTGCTGGACCTCTTATTACTTCGATGCTTTGGGCGTACTCTGAGTGAGTATCAAACATCTCATTTACATTACAAAAACCGGCAGAACGGACAGGTATACCATTTTCCGCTATCAGGAACGCCCCGCAGGCACCAGCGCCGGTTAAAACCGGAGATCTAAGGGCCATTAAACTCTCTTGTCCGTTATTCCTATTGCCACTGAAGCCAGGGACTCTTGCGAGGGCTTCTTGGTAATGTGTCTGGAGTATTAAATCTAATTCTTCCTCGCCAAGAACACTGATGGCGGCGTTTACATTAGTTATACCTTCAGTTCGGCGACTGTCCGCAAAAATTTCGATCTCTTCAATCTCTTGCTGACTATTCTGGCCAGCTACAATAGAAGACATTCCTAAAGCGAGAGAAATCACCGTAATTTCTGAAAAGCGCGGTTTCCGAATCATTTTGAGCTCCCAATCTGTTCTAATTTTTATTATTTAGTGCGTATTAGGTCGGCCGCTACTAGGATATTCATTAGTTTCAATAGCCTTTCGAACACAGGAAGAAGCCCTAGTCCAGGTAATTTTTGACCATCGCCTTTCAAGCTATGAGCAGAAGTTTTGTCTCATAGAGTCATGGGCAACTGTGAAAAGGGGGCTTTTCAAGTTCATAGGCCATCTGCATTGCATCAAGCATAGTCCAGAGCACATTTAATTTGAATTGTAAAATTTCCAACGCATGCTCCTGTTGCTCGCGCGACTTAAAATGATCCAGAGTTATGTCCAATCCATGTTGAACATCTCGTCGGGCTTCGGAGAGCCTTTTTCTGAAATAGTTGTACCCTTCAGTATCTATCCAGGGATAGTGCTCGGGCCAATTTTTCAACCGACGTTTATGAATATCAGGCGCAAATAATTCTGTGAGTGAAGAGCATGCGGCTTCCTGCCACGAGGCGCTTCGACAGAAATTTATGTAAGCATCGCAAGCAAATCTGACTCCCGGCAAAACATGTTCTTCTGACAACACTTCATCTCTACTCAGACCAACGGCCTCTGCAAGTCGTAACCACGCCTCAATTCCGCCTGAATCTGAGCCAAAACCGTCATGATCTAATATGCGTTGTATCCATTCCTTTCTTATTATCCGGTCTCGGCAGTTTGCAAGGATGGCAGCATCCTTA
>PBXX01000013.1 GCA_002727755.1 Gammaproteobacteria bacterium
ATTAGATAATGCTGATATGGGTGTATCAGTACCCATAGATCCCGTTGCTTCTGCCCCAGTATGTGCCATTGGGTTCATTAAAAAGCTCTCATCTTCTTGAGTGTAGCCATTCGCTTTCAAAAGTTCGAATTGAGATAACTTATTTTCAATTCTTACGCTTTTTTCAGATGAAGAGATGCTGTCTAATTCAATCTGACTAAGTTGAACCATTTTTCCCCAGTCGTTTTTTTCTGAAATATTTTTCTTAATTGTGTCATCATCAACAACTGTTTTGTTTTCAAGATCGATTAAAAGCATTTTTCCAGGCTGAAGACGCCATTTGGAAATAATATCTTTTTCATCTACTGGAATTAAACCCATCTCAGATGCAAAAATAATTTTGTTATCTTTTGTTTTTAGATATCTAGCTGGTCTTAATCCGTTTCTATCCAGCATTGCGCCTATTTGCTTACCATCTGTAAATGCAATATTTGCTGGACCATCCCATGGCTCCATTAGGGGAGCATGATATTCATAAAAACTCTTTAATTTTTTATTCATTAAAGAATTATTTTGCCATGCTTCAGGTATCATAATTAGCATGGCTTCGGAAATTGAGTATCCTCCTAATACCAAAAGCTCTAAAGCATTGTCAAAAGAGGCACTATCAGATTGACCCTCTTTAATTATTGGCCAAATTTTCTCCATGTCGTCTAAAAATTTTTCAGATTTTAAAATGCTATGCCGAGCATTCATCCAGTTAATATTCCCTCTTAATGTATTAATTTCTCCATTATGACAAAGCATACGAAATGGCTGGGCAAGACTCCATGTTGGAAATGTATTAGTAGAAAATCTTTGATGAATTAGAGCGAATGATGAAACAATTGAATGATCAGATAGATCTTCAAAGAAACCTAATTTATTCCCAACTGTTCCTACCTGGTCAGAGAGCACCATACCTTTATATAAAATTGTTCTTGAGGAAAATGACGGAATATAAAATTGTTCATAATAGTCATCTCCCAAAAGCATTATTTCTTTATCAATGCATTGTCTAAGTACATATATCTTTCTTTCAAAATCATCCTGATTAGAAATATTATCTGGTTTCCTAACAAATAAATGATAAACAAAAGGAGTAGTAGGTTTTACTGACCAACCTAATTCATCTTCATATGTGGGGCATATTCTCCAGCCTAAAAAAGGGATATTTTCACGAGCGCAGACATCTTCGATTTTTTTTAAAATTTTATCTTTTAAATCTTCTTCTTTTTTAATAAAGAATACTCCAACCGCATATTCATTTTGTTCTGGTAGCTCAAAATGATTTATTTCTTTTTTAAAAAATTCATGCGGTAATTGAATTAAGATTCCAGATCCATCTCCAGCCTTAGGNTCNGCTCCAACTGCNCCTCTNTGCTCNAAATTNCAAAGCATNGANANNCCNTTNTTTACAATATCATGAGAAGCATNATTGTTNGTATCAACNATNAAACCAACACCNCATGAGTCATGTTCTTTTGAAGAGTCATATAAACCCTGATTTTTAGGAAANCCTATACTATCTATTTCAATTTTATTTTTNGTCATAAAATANTTATCCATANAAANTATGTTTCTCACTTATGTTAATCAATTATTATTATTAGCTAGTAGTAAGANGTGATGTTTTATAATAAAAAAANTATAAAATCAAGTACTGTTGTANTNATACAACATNTATGTAATAAACCNNTAAATTTATTGAGTNTTTATATATACGNGTTTTTTTATGGTCTTAACCCAAAAGATGTTTTTCCTGGTGTTCTTAAAGGTGCAGCTAAATTAGCGAATTCACATAACAATCGCCTTGTATCGCGAGGATCTATTATTTCTTCAGCAAGAAAAGACTCAGCGGTTCTAAATGGCGATCTTACCATTTCCATTCTTTCTTCGATTTCTTTTAATAATCCTTCAGGATCATCAGATTTTTCTAAATCAGATTTAAATGCAGCCTCAATACCACCTTCCATTGGAAGCGATCCCCAATCGCCTGATGGCCAAGCATATCTATAGTGAACCCTTGAGGCATTCATGTGTGCTGCTCCAGCAACACCAAATACTTTTCTCAAAATGATTGAGCACCAAGGAACACTTGCTTGGTAAACAGCAGTAAGGGCTCTTGCGCCATGTCTAATAGTTGCTTGTTTTTCAGATTCTAAGCCAATTACAAAACCCGGATTATCAACTAGATGAACAACTGGTAAATGGAAGGTTTCAGCAATATCTACAAATCGCGTTACTTTATTTGAAGCTTCTGCAGTCCAACCACCGCCATAAAAATAAGGATCACTTCCCAAAACACCAACTGGCCAACCATCTAATCTTGCTAAACCAGCAACAACAGATTGACCGGAATTTTTACCGAATTCTATAAAGCTCGATTTATCAAAAACCGTTTCAATAATTTTTCTTGATTTATAAACTTTTCTTCTATCTTTAGGTATAAAATCAATTAGCCATTCATCTTTCCGATTCGGGTCATCATTAATATCACCTCTAGGGGGGAGCTCATAAACTGAAGAAGGTAAATATGATAATATATCTTTAGTAATTTTAATAGCATCCTCTTCTGATTGAACAACGATATCGATAGCTCCATTTTTTGAATGAATTTCTGAACCTCCTAACTCTTCTTTTGATAGATCTTCACCGACCCTTTTTACTACAGGTGGACCCGCTACAAACATCTGAGAAAGTTTTTCAACCATAATTGAAAAATGACTTGTAACTGCTCTTGCTGCACCAAGCCCAGCTACAGGACCTAGAGCTAAAGCAATAACAGGTACTGTTGATAAATTTTTAACAACCCAATCCCAACCTGGATTACCAGGAATATATGTTCTTGCATCCATATCTAAAGATTTCACTGATCCTCCTCCGCCAGTTCCTTCTATTAGCCTGACTAAAGGAAGGCGATATTCATTGGCAAATTGTTCTGCCATAATTTGCTTTTGTGCAATTGCAGCATCTGCTGCTCCTCCTCTTACTGTAAAATCATCTCCACCCACAACTACTTTTCGACCATTAATATTTCCTCTTCCCATAACAAAATTTGAAGGAGTAAAATTAACCAATTCACCTTTTTCATTGTATTCAGATTTACCAGCGATCTTTCCTATTTCATGAAAAGTATCTTTATCAAATAATAGATTTATTCTCTCTCTAACATTAAGACGATTATTATCTCTTTGACGTTTTAACTTTTCCTTGCCACCCATTTCTTCGGCTAGCTTCTCTCTCTTTTTTAACTCTTCAATATCCTTTTTCCAGCTCATAATAACTACTTTTTAAAAACCCAATTATTTAAAGGTTTCGAAATAAGAATAAGAACTAAACCGATAATAGATGATGTAATAGCAATTTTATTAAAAAGATCAGGCATTGAGTTTATGCCACTATATGTAGCTTGCCCTGATAAAAGGCCAGCGATAATAGCGCCAAGTGAAGAGGCTAAAAACCAAATACCCATCATTTGGCCAACAAATCTTTTTGGCGATAAATTTGATATTGCAGCAAGCCCAATTGGACTGAGTGTAAGTTCGCCTATAGTATGAAATAAATAGGTTAGCAATAACCATTTTGCTCCAGCCATTCCTTCTTGCATAGCAACAGTGGCTCCAGTAGCAATAAATAGAAACCCTATTGCCATGAAAATTAATCCTAAGCCAAATTTAAATGGAAGAGATGGGTCAAGCATTCTTTTGCCTAGGAATAACCACATATAAGCCATAAAAGGAGATAAAATAACAACAAGAACAGGATTTAATACTTGCAACCAACTAGCTGGATATTCCCATCCTAAGATTATTCTATCAGTGTACTCTTTCGCAAAAATATTAAAAGAGCTTCCTGCTTGATCAAATCCAGACCAGAAAAAAGCAGCACCAAAAAACAGGACTACAATTAAAACAATTTTCTTTCTTTCCTCTTCATTTAGATTTCCAAAAGAGAAAAGATACAAAAAATACATAATCGCTATGAGTAAAATTACTACTGTAAGAATATTTGCAATAGGAATTGGATCAAANGAAACATNNCCAAATAAACCNANNAAAATTATTAAAANGAAAATCAANATAAAACTGTTNAATATTCTNAGTTCCTTTTTTTTAGTTTCNTTATTTAGTTCGATGGATGGCTNTAGCCCTANCGANCCAAGATTNNTTTTNGTTAAGATAAATTGGATTAATCCAAANGCCATTCCAATACCAGCTGCTCCAAANCCATAATGCCAACCAANATTTTCTCCAAGATAACCACAGATNAAAAANCCAAGAACACTTCCAATATTAATTGCCATATAAAANATTGTGAAACCTGACTCTTTTTTNTTNANATCATTTTCATATAANCCACCTACTATTGCNGATATATTNGGCTTCAAAAGNCCAGTTCCAAGAACAACAAAAATTAANCCTAAGTAAAANGTTTGAAGNTTAGTAAATGCTAANAGAAAATGACCAAGCATTATNACCATTCCCCCATANAATATTGCCTTTTGNTGGCCTATNTGTCTATCAGCTAACCATCCACCAAGAAGNGCTACNAGNTAAACACAAGCAGAATAAATACCATATATNGCACTTGCTGAGACATTATCAAACTGTANTCCACCCTCNAGNATTGATGCTGTCATAAAAAGNACNAAGATACCTCTCATGCCGTAATANGACATTCTTTCCCACATTTCNGTAAANAANAGNGTATANAAACCTTTTGGATGTTGATTAAACATAAATTATTAATATTGCTCTTTTTTATTAAAGTATATAAACAACTTGTATAAATTTCGACTTTTTTTATTTCCAATTACTGTTTAAAGGGATGTTATAGATATGGGTAAAAATGAAAAAAAATTAAATACAGCTTTAATCATTGGTAGATGGCAACCTTGGCATAAAGGGCATAGAGAATTATTCAAGGCAGCTCTTGAAAGGGCAGAAAAAGTAGCTATTGGCGTTAGAGCAACTTTTGAAACAGATGGGAGTAATCCCTTTTCATTTAGTGAAGTTAAGAATTTTATTGATGAAGATCTAAAAGATGAATACTCAGGTAAATATGAAGTTATTGATTTACCAAATATAACAAATGTTATCTATGGAAGGGATGTTGGCTATAAAGTTGAAAAGATTTCTTTTGACGATGAGATAGAGAGTATTTCTGCAACCAAAGTAAGAAAATCTATGAATCTTACGCCTGTTGCTCATGATGTGAGTGCAGAAGAAAGGATAAAAAGATCTGGCCACAAAGGAGCGGTAATTTGGCTTACTGGCCTTTCAGGATCTGGCAAAACAACTCTTGCGAAAAATATAGAAAGGAAATTATTTGATAAGGGTTACAATATATATATGTTGGATGGTGACAATGTAAGGGATGGTCTAAATTCAAATTTGGGTTTTTCTGAAAAGGATAGAGAAGAGAATATTCGAAGAATTGGAGAGGTTGCTGCGCTTTTTGCCAGAGCAGGTTTTGTTGTTATCACAGCTTTTATATCGCCTTTCGCTAATGATAGAAAAAAAGCTTTG
>PBXX01000014.1 GCA_002727755.1 Gammaproteobacteria bacterium
CCGCGATATTACTTTTGAGGATGGCAGGAAATTTTTCATGGGCTCATCGGGAATCGGTGCACCTTATGATGATCAGCAGAGTGGAAATTAAAACACTGGACTAGCTTCTAGCTCGATTTGAAGCTAAAAGTGATAGAGATGAATTCTGTCTCAGGTGAAACTTCAGGGTGATAACTCAAGGGTTTGATTTTATCGCAGTGATGTTTGGGCTGTGTGGTGTATTAGTAGCGCTAGAACATCGATTTAAAGTAACTTTCTTTGAGTGGTTTCCGTCTATCGTCTTAGTGATGCTTGGATCGATGACTTTGTATACGCTCGGCCTCTGGGAATTTACAGAAGAGGTTCGGCTCGCAAGGGAAACAGTGAGAGATAACTTGATTCCAGCGATGCTATTCCTCATGTCCTTAAAATTTAATCTTGCCCTAATACGTAGGCTAGGTGCCCGACTCATCGTGCTGTGTTTGGCTTCAACCCTTACGATCATGGTCGGATTTATAGTAACTCACCTAATCATGAGAAATTTTCTCGGCGAGGAAACCCCTCTTACTTTTGCAATTATGTCTGCTGGTTGGACCGGTGGCACTCAAAATTTCGTTGCTGTAAAAGAGGCACTTTCTGTAACCGACGACGCAATGACCTACACCTTACTAATGGGAGCACTTTGTTACTCTGTGTGGCTGGTAATTATCCTATCTTTAAAGCCTTTTAAAGCAAAATTTGATAAGTTTCTGCGAGCTGAAGAAGGCGGAATAGAAAAAATTTTACATTCATTAGATGACTATAGCTCGGAGAAGAAAGTTGATATGCCTTCACTAATTCTAATGATTGGCTTATCTCTTTTAGTGGCTGCCATTAGCAACCATCTTGCGGCATCTATATCTACACTAGGAATTTTCAACGAAATGATTTCGGTCATAATCATCTCTTCGGCTTTTGGAATGCTAGCAGCCCCAACGGTCTTGGGTAGGCTTCCCGGAAGTAATGAAGTATCGGGAATTATGTTGTATGTCATTGTCGCGCTAGTCGGGGCAGAAGTTAGTCTTGGAGCAATAAGTCAGGCTCCCATTTACATCCTCTCGGGATTTATGATTTTGCTAATTCATGGGTCCATTCTGCTGGTTATAGCCCGATTACTTCGCATTAATATTCTTCTGGCGGGCATTGCTTCGATAGCAAATATAGGCAGTGCTCCCTCTGCCGCTGTTGTCGGAGCCGCTTACGACTCCAAGCTAGTTCCTGTCGCCATAATCATGGCTCTAATAGGATCAATGAGCGGATCTTTTGTTGGGTTGACAGTCTCGGAAATTTTACTCTGGTTAAACTGATACAACATCTAACTGGCAGGCATTTATATACCTGGGTGCTTCAACGTGAAATAGAACGCTGGTAATCCAAGGTTTGAAATTCAAGGGTAAAGGAAACCGGGACAGATACAGGGAGGTAACAAATTGCATCATCACAGGCTTGGTAATCGAGCGTCCCCGACAATGTCAGCACNTCAATATTTTCTAANTCTTTCTCAATNTCTGCGGAGGCCTCTACTATTGCTTCTTGCANTATAGTGAAAGGCTTTTGAAAGACCGGTACATATTCATCCAANGGCTCAAAATAATAAATTTCTGATTCTGGAAATTCCACTGCCTCAAANCGNAAATAGTCAGAAGGCGCCATGTTTAGTTCAACGACCCTATAACCNTTTTCTTCTGCACCTGGGGCATAAACGTGCATTTTTGAATTAGGCTCAATATCCACCGCCAAGGAAAAGCGAGAGCCATTAGTAATAACCGTATCACTGGGATATGCGGTAAATTTNAGCTGTGCTGTATTACCCTCGACTGCGGCAATGGGCGATAANCCTATTCCTGATTTGAGCATTACATTAGAAGTAGTCACTCTCTCTCGATAGAATTCTTCGAAGAAGCGACTCTTAACACGACTATCTTTATCAATCATGAACGTTCCTGGGAAGGGGGTGCCGTTAATCATTCGGCGTAATCCTGGAGAGTCAAATACGGCTGCCGCAACATATCTGTGAACGTCTGCCACCACTTCAGGATCATTTCCATTAGGNCCCANGCCTTCTGCGACAACGGTATTTAAAATCCCATACTCTTTAATGGTACTTGAGTCATCGTCCGACAAAAGAGGAAAGGTAATATTGCGTCGTTCAGCAAATGNAGCCAAGGTTTCTTTCGAATCGTAACTTATTGCAGCAACACCTATGCCTGCACTTTGGAGCTCCTCTACCCGATCCTGCAACTCCACGAGTTGCGCTTTACAGTAGGGTCACCAGTCGGCCGAACGGTGAAATAATAACATCGCGCCATTAGGACCCTTAATAGATTCTAGGGTGCGCATTTGGCCGCTTTGGTCAGGAAGATNAAATTCGGGNACAGTGTCGCCGACCTGAGGTCCAAGTGAGTGGACATCTATCGGAGGCCTATCTTGCGCAATAATAGACATAGGGNAANAAAATAATAACCAACCNAAGATTAGGTGCTGAGAATTTATCTTTAACATATCTAAGTCAGTTAACACCTTAGTATATTGATTTAATTGGTGGGCCCACGAGGACTCGAACCTCGGACCGACGGATTATGAGTCCGGCGCTCTAACCAACTGAGCTATAGGCCCTTTTTTCTTTTNAATTACCANTNNTTTAGNCTCTTACTCGTCNAAAAATGATCTTAAGTGGTCCGANCGAGTNGGATGNCGNAATTTNCTNANNGCTTTNGCCTCGATTTGTCTTATTCGNTCGCGCGTAACNTCGAATTGTTTACCGACCTCTTCCAGTGTGTGATCAGTATTCATATCGATACCAAAACGCATTCTTAGCACTTTTGCCTCGCGCGCTGTTAAAGAACCTAAAACGTCTTTAGTAGCTTCGCGAAGTCCCTCGTCAATTGACGAATCAACAGGCGAATCTACATTTCCGTCTTCGATAAAATCGCCTAGATGAGAGTCTTCATCGTCTCCGATNGGTGTCTCCATTGAGATTGGTTCTTTGGCTATTTTTAGAACGCGCCTTACTTTGTCTTCNGACATTTCCATTCGTTCACCAAGCTCNTCNGGTGTTGGCTCCCGACCTTTTTCATGCACCATTTGGCGCGAAATTCGGTTGAGCTTATTGATNGTNTCGATCATNTGGACTGGTATTCTAATCGTTCGCGCTTGGTCTGCTATCGACCTTGTAATGGCTTGTCTAATCCACCACGTTGCATAAGTNGAAAATTTGTAACCTCGACGATATTCAAATTTGTCGACGGCTTTCATAAGACCTATGTTGCCTTCTTGTATTAAATCAAGAAATTGCAAACCCCGATTCGTATANTTCTTGGCGATCGAAATNACNAGNCGTAAGTTTGCTTCGACCATTTCTTTTTTGGCTCTCCGAGANTTGGCCTCGCCGATNGACATTTGGCGGTTTATATCTTTTATTTCAGATACTGTGAGGCCTGTCTCTTCTTGCAATAATCGGATTTTCTTCTGGGTTCTGACTATTTCCGTCTTTACGTTTACAAGTAANTCNGAATAAGCCTCTTTCGACTTTATGTGCTGGTCAATCCATTTNTCGTTTGTTTCATGCCCCGGGAAATGTTTCNATGAANATTTTTCTGGGNAGTTTGGCNCTNCGTACAGCTAAATTTAGTATNNNTCTTTCGTGTCGACGAAGACGAGTGAGGACNGCTCTAATGTGCCCAAGTAATGGATCGAATTGGCGAGGAGTGAGTTTCAGATTTTTGAACAATTCACCCAGTTTTTCTAGTTCGGCCTTGGCTTTAGCGTCTGCTCTGCCGCGTTCGCCGACGCTGGCACTAGTTTTCTTATATTGTTTTCTTAGTTCGGTAAAGCGGATAAGTGCTTCTTCAGGGTCTGGACCTACATTGGTGTCATCTTCGTCATCATCTTCTTTGAGGTCCGTATCTGATTCATCAGAGGGAACTTCAATACCAGGGCTAACTGGTATTTCGTCATCGCTTGTATCCAGATAGCCNGTTATGANTTCGTTTAATCGACGTTCCTCGGTATCGATTAGAGCATACTCGTTAAGAATATGTTCAACTGTCCCCGGGAAAAAGGCCATCGCTTTCATTAATTCGCGCAGACCTTCTTCAATACGCTTGGCAATTACTATCTCACCTTCGCGAGTTAAGAGCTCAACGGTACCCATTTCTCGCATGTACATGCGCACGGGATCCGTGGTCCTTCCCGCTTCATTTTCAACNGCNGCGAGGGCTGCAGCGGCCTCGGCTGCTGCTACCTCGTCAGCACCCGAGTCATTTTCTTCATTGAGGAGCAGTGCATCAGCATCAGGCGCGGTTTCGAAAACTTTGATGCCCATGTCATTTATCATCTGAATGATATCTTCGACTTGATCTGGATCTGAGATAGATTCAGGAAGGTGGTCATTGACCTCCGCATAAGTAAGGTAGGTTTGCTCTTTGCCCTTTGCTATTAACGCTTTGAGGCTAGATTGAGGTGCTGTAATTTCGGCCATGGATGCTCGTTTCTACAAGAGGATTTGTGAATATTGTATTACCCCCAACAGATCTTTCTTGTTGGGGATTGCTAAAATAAAACTCAGCCAGAAATTATATAGTTTATGGTCCATAAAGTATATGGGGCTTTTTTAGGAGCGGTTTCGGGGGAATTAAATGTTTACTGTCACCCACTTCTGACTTTTGATCTCAGCTTAGTTTTTAGCTCTAGTAGCTCGATTTTCTTATTCATATCTGACAATATATTGTCAATTATCTGAATAAACTCCTCTTCTAAACCGTCTTTGGGAGTTATTTTTTCGTCTCTAAAAATTTGCGTGAACAGGTTACCTAGCTTTGACCCATAGCAGTACCCAAGTATCGTATAANCGTCNGTCCTTGGNTCTCNCCGAACCATTTCAATTAATGANAATAGTAATTTTCGTCCCTCATCCTCTGCTTTGGTTAGAACTTGTATATCTTTGGTTAGAGACAATGCGATCTCTGGCTTCTGAAGAAGCAACTCTATTGCTTTGATGCTTGCAGGCTTTTGATGGAAATTTATTTTCTTGTTGCTGCTCGGAGGCTTAACAGCAGTGTATTGACTTCCATAATTGCGGGAAACTTCTTTCGGATCTCGACTCACACTCCGGTGTTTCGGTGATTCCTCTTTTGAATATAGCTGCGCTATGGATTCAGCAGGCAAGCCTACTAAATCTGCTAGTCTCTCAAACATCAGTCGAGAATAGATTCCGTCAGGAAGCTTATTTAGGTGGCTTCTAGCCAAGTTACTCAAGCGAGCCTTACCCTCTCCCGTAGTGGTATCAAGGTTTGCCAATAAATGCTCAAACAAGAAATCTTCCAGTGGTTTTGCTGTGCCTACCTTTTTGAGAAAATGTGTCGGCCCTATGCTTCTGACATAAGTATCTGGATCCTCACCGCTGGGCAGGAATAGAAATTTTACCTGACGACCGTCATGCATAAGAGGTAAAGCAGTTTCCAATGCTCTCCAAGCAGCCTTAGATCCAGCTTCATCTCCATCAAAACAAAATACTATTTCAGAGACCTGTTTGAAGATTTTGTTAAGATGTCTGGCGTTTGTAGCTGTGCCTAAAGTCGCTACGGTATTGTTTACTCCCATTTGTNATAGTGCAATGACATCCATGTACCCTTCCACTAGGATTATTTTATCAAACTTCTCCCTGTTTTTTTTTTAACTCGTATAAACCATATAACTCCGAGCTTTTCTGAAATATCGCTGTCTCTGGAGAATTTAGATACTTGGGTTTCTCATCTCCAAGTACCCGGCCACCAAACGCAATTACCCTGCCTCTAGAATCTCGGATGGGAAACATGACTCGATCTCGAAATCGATCGTAAAAATCGTGGTCACTCACGCGGCCTTGAGATTTCGATTGCGACGTATCTTTATTTCTAGCTAGAGTGAGTCCCGCTTCAAGAAGTAAATTTGTCTTATTCTTATCGGTGCCAAGCTCTTTCAGTAAGTTTTGCCAGCCGGGTGGAGCAAACCCAATTGAGAATTTCGCTGCCACTTTACCAGTCAANCCTCGGTTTTTGAGGTAGTTAACAACGGTTTGCTTCTGCGGATGTTTCCTNAGTTGAGTTTGANAGTAATGATTGGCCNCTGAGAGCACATCATACAGTGATGGGTCTATTTTGGTNTTCGTTTGCTGCGTCTGCGATTNTTCTTGTGGGACCTCCAACCCNGCGTCCTTTGCNAGGGTTTCGACNGCAATTGGAAAATCGACTTTATCATAATCCATTATAAATCCGATCGCGTTGCCTCCTGCACCGCAGCCGAAACAATAATAAAATTGCCGTTCTTGGTTAACGCTAAAGGAAGGTGTTTTCTCCTGATGGAAGGGACAACAAGCAGTGTAGTTGTTACCCNTCTTTTTAAGTGGNACCCTCTGNTCCACTACATCTACGATGTCTGTGCGGCTTAACAGATTGTCTATGAAAGATTGAGGAATTAAACCAGCCATAATAACAAGGTAAATNANNNANCGAGNTGTTCGCGAGCNTTAATGTNATGCTACACCGGTTNGCTAAAAGTGCAAAATGGTTAGAAGATTTTTCNCCTTACAGAATATGNATTTCTTTGATGTTCAGATTTTTANGAACTATCGNTATATGACGNGATTTTCAGCTTAAGCGGTCTTTTATCTTTTTACTAACCAATGATAAATCTGCCCTGCCAATNACCTTAGGCTTGATCAGAGCCATTACTCTACCCATGTCCTTAATCGTCTCTGCTCCGCTATCTGTAATTGCAGATCGAATTAATGCGTCAATTTCGTCATCGCTGAGTGCTTTGGGCAAAAACTCATTAAGGACTTCAATTTCGAATTGCTCCTGGGCGGCAAGCTCTGAACGCCCTCCGAGCTCAAATTGCTTAATTGACTCGCGCCTTTGTTTAACCATTTTGTCTAAGATGGCTATGATTTGTGAGTCACTTTGTTCTTCCCGAGTGTCCACCTCAACTCTTTTAATATCTGACAAAGCTAATCGAATCGTCTTCAATCGATCCTTATCCTTAGCCTTCATAGCGGATTTCATCGATTCACTGAGTAATTCCTTAAGTGTGCTTTCGGTCATAGACGATGGGGAGGGTCGTTGAATAGCTGTGATAGTTTACGAATGGGTAAAAATAAAAAATAGTAGACTAGTATAGACGCTGACTTTTTCTATTTTCTCTTTGAAGTTTTTTGAGATGGCGTTTAACGGCAGCAGCAGCTTTGCGCTTCCTGACAGAAGTCGGCTTCTCGTAGAACTCCCGTCGCCGCACTTCAGCCAAAACACCCGCCTTCTCGCAAGCGCGCTTGAATCGACGTATAGCAATATCGAAAGGCTCGTTCTCTTTTAATTTAACTTGTGGCATTTTTTCTCCAAACCAAGTCTTGATTTAACTTATTAATCCCTAAATATCTAAATAACTGAGAAGTAGGGAGGTAAACGGTTTGCTGACTTCTTTACCAAAATAAGGGAGCGTATCTTAATGGTCTCTGTGCTTAATTGCAAAAGATTTAATAGCTGTTTGGTGATTATTGGGTCTTTTATCCGAAGACACTAAACAAATTTGGGGAAATTTAAAAAATTTGGCATGATAGAGGTCTTTTTTCATTTTTAGGGCCGTGATTTTTGAAAGTTTTGGGCATAGAGACGTCTTGCGATGAAACTGGCATTGCGATTTATGATAGTCGAAAAGGCCTTCTGGGAGATAAGCTTTACAGTCAGGTTAAGACGCATGCCGCCTTTGGTGGTGTGGTTCCTGAACTTGCCTCGCGAGATCACATCCGAAAGACGTTACCTTTAATAATGACTTTACTGGAGGAGACAAGCATATCGCTCTCGGATTTAGACGGAATTGCTTTTACCGCCGGNCCGGGATTGATTGGCTCCCTTCTAGTAGGTGCTAGTGTGGGGCGCTCCTTNGCCATGGGGCTCAACGTGCCAGCGATCGGCGTCCATCACATGGAGGGTCATCTTTTAGCTCCCATGTTAGAACCTGAGCCACCAGAATTTCCGTTTGTTGCTCTATTGGTTTCCGGAGGACACACACAACTGGTAAAGGTTGGAAAGATTGGGGGCTATCAACTCCTTGGGGAGTCCCTAGATGACGCAGCTGGTGAGGCATTTGATAAAGTTGGCAAAATGTTGGGCTTGCCTTATCCAGGTGGGCCNCACGTGGCTAAGCTTGCACTAGATGGGATTACCGGAATATTTGAATTCCCNCGTCCGATGGTGAATAGACCTGGGTTAGATTTTAGTTTTAGCGGGCTTAAAACGGCTGTTAAAAATACTATTGCCGAGTTGTCCATAGTAGATGAACTAGATTCTCAAGCAAGGGCAAATATCGCCCGGGGCTTTGAAGATGCAGTGGTATCGACGTTGGCAATAAAGTGTCGAAGAGCTCTCCAGCAGACTGGTTTAAAGCGACTGATAATTGCAGGCGGAGTTAGTGCTAATGTGAATCTGCGTCAAGTGCTTGAGTCAACCGTGTCCGAGGTTGACGGGAGCCTTTACTACGCACAGCCAAAATACTGCACAGATAACGGGGCTATGATAGCTTACGCCGGATGCCAAAGACTATTGGCCGGTGAAACAAGCGATTTAAATATCGATGTAAAACCCCGCTGGTCTCTTGAAACATTAAANCCCCTCNTAAAACTTTAAGGTGTTAAATGGACATTGTTTATATACGTGACTTAGAAATCAGAACCATAATTGGGATATACGATTGGGAGAGAGAGCAAAAGCAGTTGGTTAGCTTAGGACTCGAAATGGGATGTGATATCAAATCATGCGCAGCGACTGACTCCATAGAAAATGCTCTTAACTATAAAGCAGTCGCGAAAAGATTAATTGAATTCGTCGAGCAGTCCGAATTTTTTCTGGTTGAAACTTTAGCTGAAAGAGTCTCTGAAATTGTTTTAANAGAGTTTGGTGTATCCTGGTTAAAATTAAGAGTTGGAAAACCGGGCGCAGTCACAGGCTCTAAGGATGTTGGCGTTATCATTGAGCGTTCAGCCTAACTATACCTAGAGTAATCTCCTAAATGACCCTCCTAGTTTTATCGTTAGGTAGCAATGTCGAGCCGAAAGTCAATATAAAGCTTGCGGTTGAATCCTTGCGTAAAAAATTTGGTGAGCTACTGCTGTCGAGCGTATATGAAAGCGAGGCAGTTGGTTTTGAGGGTAATAACTTTTTAAATCTAGTCACATCAGGCGAATCTGATGCTTCGTTAGAGGAGGTACAAAATTATCTCAAGATGCTCGAAGATGATATGGGAAGGGTGCGCGATAAACCAAAGTTTTCAGATAGGCCTATCGACATCGATATACTTCTTTTTGGAGATTCTACGGGAGAAGAATGTGGTTTGTCTTTACCTCGGGCAGAGATATTATCGTCCGCATTCGTTTTGCGGCCACTTGCTGAACTTCATCCAAAGCTTAAATACTCCCCATTGAATTTATGTTTTGACGAGCTCTGGGACGTTTTTGACAAGACCCAGCAGAAATTATGGCCCATAGACCTGAGCTTGTAGGATCATTTTTTTTGATCAGCTCAAGCTTCTACCACCGTCAACCTTTATTATTTGCCCAGTGATGTATTGCCCGTTTTCGGCAAAAAAATAGGCTAAATTTGAAATATCCTCTGCACTGCCAATGCGTTTCATTGGAATAGAATCAAGAATTTCCTTCTGTATACTCTGCGTTTCTTCATTATCCTTCTGTTCAAGATCTTCGGGCCAGAGAATAGCTCCGGGAGAAATTCCGTTAACTCGTACTCGGGGCGCCATCTCAAGGGATAGAGTTTTGGTCATGGACTTTAGTGCAGATTTTGCCATGTTATACAGGACATGATTTTGTAACGGCTTATCAACATGGGCATCTACTATATTTATAATACTCCCGTGTCTTTTTGTTAATTCTGGGTATAGGGCTTGACTCAAGAAAAAGGCAGCCTTGACATTAGAATTAAAAAGACTGTCCCAGTCAGTAGGTTTCGCCTCAATTAGAGGTGTCGGATAAAACATCGAAGCATTGTTTATGAGTACATCAATTCTTCCAAAATAGCTTAAAGCCGTGTTCGCTAATTCAATTGTTTCACTCTGGGAGTCGAAATCAGCACAAAGAGCAACTGCGGTATTTTTTTTCACTCTGTTGAATTCAGAACAAAGGTTTTTTGCTTCAAGCATTGAATTTTTCGCATGAATCAAGATTTTGTAGCCGTTACTATGAAAGGTTCGTGCGATTGATGCGCCTATCCGTTTTGCTGCACCTGTAATTAAAACGACTTTTGATTCTGTCATATACCCTCTGAAGGCTCCGTTATATATTTATTTATGAGTTGCAGGCGATATTGTCTAACTACTTCTCGAGCTTTTTGATCTGGCTGATTGTGCAATAATTTCTTTACATCTATATTCGAAACGATCTTTAAAACCTCGCTCAACAAATTCGTGCGGGAGTAGTCTAAATTTTTTGAACTCGTTTTTGAGATGGCTTCGCATACAGTCAAAAATCGTTCGAAGCGTTCTGGCCTTCTAATTGCGTCTAAAGACTCAATTATCGACAAAAGTTCATCTGCACCTAATTCGTTTAACCGACACATTTTTTGATGGTGTTCGCAAACAAGAGCAGCAAGGACAGCGTGATCATTTGGAACGTTAAAACGCTCCTTGATTAGAGACTGTAACTGTAACTCATACTCGTGTGATTTAACATGTTTCCCTTGATTAGAATTATCGGAAAGACTTTTGCCAATGTCATTCATCAATGCTGCATAGCGAATGTTTGTCTTCATGGTTAGTGTCGAAGCACACGACAAAGAATTTAGAGTTTGTAATGCGATATTCATCTCCGGTAATAGAGCTTTCAGAGCTCCACACTTCTCAAGCGTTAAGATAAATTTATCGGGCGACGGTGAAGCAAGTGACTTTTGAAATTCTTGCCAGATGCGCTCTGGACTTAGTGTTTTTAATTCTCCACTCCGACTAATCTCTGACATAACTCTTAAGGTATCGGGAGATATACTGAATCCAAGTGAGGAGAGTTTTGCATGAAACCTGGCCACTCTAAGAACGCGCAAGGGATCTTCGCCAAACGCTTCAGACACATGTTTTAGTAACTTGTTCTTGATATCTGATAAACCCCCGAATGGATCAATTAATTTACCATCGAGGCCCTCTGCGATCGCATTAATAGTTAGGTCTCTGCGTTTCAGGTCGTCCTCTAAAGTTACCGTAGACGAAACATTAAAATCAAAAGCAGTATGACCAGAGCCTGTTTTTTTCTCAGTTCTTGCTAGTGCGTATTGTTCTCCCGTTGTTGGATGCAGAAAAACAGGAAAATCCTTGCCGACCTGGCGATAGCCCAGTTCCATCATGCTAGCAGGATTAGATCCAATGACGACCCAGTCTCGGTCTTCGGTCGGAATTCCAAGTAGCTTGTCGCGAACAGCACCGCCAACGAGATAAATTTTCATAAAGTAAGTTACAGCAAGTAAAAATTGTCAGTATTTAGTTGGTGATTGAATAGCGTTGATAATCTTCTAAGCACATCAATGTCATCTCTCTACCCCAAACATAACCAGTATCGAGGGCATGCACCTTTGGTTTGCCAGTTTCTCCATCGAGTGCAGCCCAATGTCCAAAGAGTATAGTTGCAACTTTTGAAATGTTCTCAAACTCGTACCAAGGCTTACAACCCTCTGGTGCAGCGTTTAAGCCCTCTTTTACATCTAGTCTTAAACTGCCAGCTTCGTCGCAAAATCTTATCCGAGTCAAATAGTTGGTGATAGTCCGAAGCCTTTCATATCCTTGAAGCTTGTCATGCCACCTAATAGGCCGGTCTCCATACATGTTTTTCAAAAAAATTTTATAGGTTTCACTTTGTAAGGATAGCTCAACTTCCGCAGCCAGGCTTAGTGTTTTTTGCAAAGACCACATCGGAGCAACTCCGGCGTGGACCATTAGGAAATTTTCCATTCCGTTTTTGGTTTCAACAGTACCATAATGTGCCAGAGATTTTTTTCTCAACCAATCACTAAGCAGATCACAATCTTTTGCTTTTAATAATTCGCTCAAGGTGTCCTTTGTTCGAGGTGGTGCACACCCTTCATGAATTGCTAAAAAATGAAGATCATGATTTCCCAGTACAATTCGCACAGATTGATCCATGTCTTGTAAAAATCTAAGTGTATCAAGAGAGTTAGGTCCTCTGTTTATCAGATCGCCCACACACCAAAGTTGGTCTTTACTCTTTAAAAAGTTAATTTTTTTCAACAACTTTTTCAGGGGCTTGTAGCAACCTTGAATATCGCCTACTACATAAGTGCTCATGAACTGAACTCGCTAGTAAAATTCGATTGTAGCATTTAGATATAGAAGTTCTCAGCTACTAATGGGTAACATGAGGTATCGACAGCAAGAAAGAGTCTACAGGCGCTNTAAATTTTTTCCCTGATAAATANTCCATTTCATAATTGCCACGCATCGTTCCAGTTTCTGTGCTGATGATGGCGGCACTAGTGTANCCAAAAGTTTGCTTGGGAAGAATCACGGGCTTCTGGCCGACAACTCCATCGCCATTCACTTCTTGAATCTTGCCGATTTCATCTCTNATATGCCAATAGCGTCTCAGTAATCTAACTCCTTCATCACCATCGTTTCGAATCTTTATAGAATANGAAAACACATAACGACCACCCCCTGGGTCAGATTGCTCGNGGATATAAGAAGTAGTTACATCAATTTTTATAAACTCACTTGCTTCCATAAACTTNAGGCTANTCAGGATATTGCATCGCTTATTTTGACATAGTCATGCAGTGTCAAATTTTCTGGACGAAGTTTCTTATCGACTAGAATCTGTTCCAATAAAGATTCTGGAACCATCGAGCGTAGNCTATTNCTCACAGTTTTTCTCCTCTGATTAAAGGCGGTTTGGATGACTGCTTTTAAGCATTCTGGATTTTTGGCTTTTAATGACGAGGCAGAGCGAGGTTTTAACCTAACTAAAGCGGAAACAACTTTTGGCTTTGGCGTGAAAGCAGCAGAAGCGATGTTGAATAAATGCTCTGCCTCACAATAATATTGTACCATCAGCCCGAGGCGACCATAATTTTTACTTCCTACNTTAGAAACCATGCGNTGGATTACNTCNAGTTGTAGCATAAANGTCATGTCTTTTATGAGTCCGGAGTTTTTTAATAGGTGAAAAATTAAAGGCGTTGATATGTTGTAGGGTAAGTTACCAACAATTCTAAGAGGCTGCCTTTCTGAGGCGATGGAATTTAGATCAAACTCCAAAGCATCNGCTTGTGTGATTTTCACCTTATCATACTCTGCATATTCGGTTTTTAACGATTCGGCTAAATCAGTATCAAGCTCAACACAATGTAGCTTTGCTCCAGAATTTGCTAATCCTTTTGTTAATGCGCCAAGACCNGGACCGATTTCTAAAATGTGCTCTTGTTTGCTCGGTGAAATAGTATCCAAAATTTTNGCTATAACTTCCTCATCATGCAGAAAGTTTTGTCCAAATCTCTTGCGGACTTGATGAGAANGCCCATTAGATAATTTAGGCAACTTGCTCCTCTTTTTCATGAGCGCCTATTGTTTGCGATAAATTTCGCAACCGAAATTGCTTGTTTCATACTTCCTAGATTCACATTTCCGGTTCCAGCTCTTTCAAGAGCGGTACCATGATCTACTGATGTTCTTACGATAGGTAGACCAAGGGTTACGTTGACGGCATTGCCAAAACCCTTAAATTTTAGAACAGGAAGGCCCTGATCATGATACATCGTTAGAACAGCATCATATTTTTTTAATAATTCAGAGTTGAAAATAGTATCTGCAGGCAGAGGACCAAGCACATCCATTTTCTGAGAAACAAATTCTTCGATAACTGGCAGAATTACATCAATTTCTTCTCTGCCGAGGTGTCCATTTTCCCCAGCATGAGGGTTAAGTCCACTTACAAGGATCTTAGGGTTTTTGATGCCAAACTTGTTTTCAAGGTCTTTGTGTAGAATTGAAATCGTTTCTCTGATGAGATCTCTGCTAATTGCATTTGGCACTTCTGACAGTGGTATGTGGGTAGTAGCTAGCGCTACTCTTAGGCCATCGGTGGTAAGCATCATGACGGATCGATTTACTTCGCATAACTCGGCTAAATATTCAGTATGTCCGCTGAAATTAAACCCGGCATCATTGATAACACCTTTGTGAACTGGGCCTGTCACGATCGCATCTAGCTCACCTCTCAAAGCTTTTTGCACTGCAATTTTCAGCGTTTCTAGCACATAGGGTGAATTATCTGCGTTTAATTGACCGGCTACTACGTTTGATTTTTTATCGACATGAAGCACAGAGAGTTTTCCTCGAGAGCATGCTACCGGTTCTTTACTCTGCTCGAACGAATTGATTGATAGCGAAATTCCGAGTTGATTGGCTCTTTCTTTTAAAATTTCAGTATCTGAGATGACAACTAATTCGGTATTTTCAGGTGGCTCCTTAGATAGTAGCGCGCAAATATCTGGACCTATTCCAGCTGGCTCACCTGGTGTAATTGCAATTCTATGTATCACAAGAAAATTTCCAGCGAGATTTTAATCTACAAACTCCACGAATGCTTTTTCCCGTATTTCGATCATCCAGTTCTGTAGTTCAAGATCGAATTTACGGTTGCGAAGTGAGTTTGCCGCCTGCGATCTTGTGTATTGCTGGCTTAGATCAGTCTCCCTTCGTCCCAGTACCTCTGCAATGTGCCATCCTGTCGTTGACTCAAAGGGTTCGCTTAGGACATTCTCTTCAAGCTCTTGAATTACTAATTCAAATTCGGGAGGCATACCGCCTTCGTTAACCCAATCCAGATCACCGCCAGCCACCACTGATGTCGCATCATCGGAATGCTGTCTAGCAATGACAGCGAAATCTTCCCCGGCAAGGATTCTTTCCCTTAACTCTTTGATCTCCACAATAGTTTGCTCAGTATTACGGATTTCATTTGGGGAGAGCATTATGTGTCGTATATTCGTTTGTTTTACTATCTGCTCAGTGCCGCCTCGTTTACCAGCAAGAAAAATTACGTGATATCCATTCCCGGCCTCTATCGGTCCGGCTACCTCTCCTTCGTCCATTTCGACGACGATAGAAGAAAATAAATTGGGTAGCTGCTCAGCCTTGCGCCATCCAAAGTCAGTTGACTGGATTTGATACCTGCTGGACTCACCAGCCTCAGCCCGAACCTCGAGGAAATTGCTACCGTCCTCAACTCTAGCAACTAAATTCGCAGCAAATCGCAGTTTTTCTTGTTTGATTTCGTTTGAATCGGTACCTGATATAGTGACAACCATATGGTCAATAAAAAAGTCAGGAGACATTACCTCCCGTCCCATTTCTGAATTAAGAAAATTATCTATTTCTTGCTCTGTAATTGTAATTCGACGATTAACCATCCCTCGCTGTAATTCTTGTATCATCATTTGTTGCCTGACTTGTTCTCGGGTTTGCAGGTAAACCCCGCTGTTCTCAAGCGCAGTCACATATTCATCGAAGGACATATTTGAGTTCTCAGCCATGTTTGCGAGAACTCTGTTGATAGTGTCATCGTCATATCGAATACTCACCTGCTCTGCCATTTGCAGCTGGATATTTTCCATAATCAATGCTTCTAAAACGTCGTCGCGAATCTCATCCTCAGCTGGTAGTGGTCGATTGTCTCGAGCAGCTGCTTGTTGCAGGTCATTTATGCGAGTGTCTAACTCACTCTGTAGAATAACTCCTTCGTCAACAAGGGCAATTATCCTATCTAAAAGCACTCGCTGTGCTGAGGCAGGCATGCAAGAAAATGTGGTCCATAGGATTAGTGATAAGCCTATAGAAAATATCTTTCGTTTGGTTTCCTCTCTATAAATCATAACTATTCTCTTTGAAGCCCCATATGCTGTCGGTCAAAAGGCTACTTAACCCACCACCAGTCAGGTTACCAAACCCATTTAGGGTTACTTGAACAAACACTCCATTATTGGGTTCTATATTAGGAAGAAACAATTCATCTTCGTCAACCCATTCCCTGCCAATTAATCGGATTGTGGTACAACAATTAGACCACTCAATTCCGGCAAAAGTTTCCAAATTACGAGCATTACTGTGGTCGTAATTAATTCGCCCAAGGACACGCCAATTTGAACCAAAGGGCCATATTGCCGAAATGTCTGACTGTCTTATACGCGAATCTATATTAGATGGGATTAAAAATCTGGAGGTTGGTATTAAATTTCTGACTCGATAAGCGATATTAAAAAGGTGGTCATCATCCGCTTGATACCCCAACTGAATCGATCCTTCATCGACCCGCTGCATTTCCTCATTCCACTGTGCGTCAGAGTTGAAGCGCCAGCTGTCGTTGATTGTGAACGCAAGTTCGCCAATGATTGATGATCTATTGGTCAGAGTTGAATAACGTGACAGTCGGTTATGAAGTGGGTTGGCTATAGTAACTAATCTGTCTCTGAAGTAACTAACTTGACCAATACTTGCGCGTGCAACCTCTTTGCCCTTTGGATTTAATAGGCGAGTTGTTACAGCAAATGCAGCTTGGTCGGCATCGCCGAAACGATCTCCGCCGCTAAATCGATTATCACGGAACAATTGATTGAAGCTGAAATTCAGTTCAGAGGTATCAAATAATGGTAGGCTACTTTGATCTTCGAATTCGCTATACAAATAGAAAACTCTCGGCTCAATAGTGCTACGCCAACCTTCTTCAGATCGACTAAACTCACGTTCAAAGATTAAACCAGAGTCAAAGCTGTAATTTCCAATACTAAGCTCCGGATTTTGTAGACTAGAAATCGCCTGNTTTTCTAGCTTATATTCGGCATGTCGGTATTTACCCTTTGTGCGAATAAACCAACCAGGTCTCTCGATCGACCAGCCTATCTCTGGCTCTACGATTAATCTATCCCCAGCCACAAGAGCTCCGTTTTCCAGTTCTAATTCAGTCAGGGCTGCCTCTTCTAGCTTTCTATCAAAAGAAGAATATTCGGTTTTAATCGCCAATCTAAGACCACCCCAGAGATCTGTCCCAGATTCAATTTGAAATTGAGGTAAGCGATCAAATGGTTTACTTAGATTTGAGGTAGAAAAAAACGGATCGATAATATCAATCCGCTGGACATTAATGCCAGCGCGAAGTAAATCGGAGCTGTAATCGATTCGACCTTGTCTGTTTAAATGAGTTCGACTTGTTAAATTCAGGCCATTGCTGCCTAAGTCATAGAAATAGTCTCTGTCTGAAACGGCGTTATAATCTACAAATGTTGACCAGTTTCTTCCTAGTGAGCCATAGTGTTCAAAACCAAGAAACCAGCGATCTTCGGATAAAGGTGAGTCTGATCCTAGCATGCCCGCGTTATCCGGGTTATATAATTTGTCGCCTGAGAGACCGGCGATATTAAGGGTATTCATAGACCAATCAGAAAGGTATCGTGTCTCAAGTCCCGCAAGCACACCTCGATCAGAAATTATGCGAGGATAAAGCGTAGCATCATAGTTGGGAGCTAAGTTAAAGTAATAGGGTAATTCAAAATCAAATCCACCGCTTCGAGTTGAACCGGTGCTNGGCGCAAGAAAGCCCGAGATTCGNTCATCNCCAAGAGGGAAGGGGAGAGTTCCTGGGTAATAAAAGATAGGAGTATTNCCAATCCTGAGGCTAACATTCTTTGCGAAACCTCGATTTGCAGTCTGGTCCAAGATGATATTGTCNGCCCGAAGTTTCCAGAAGGTATCCCCAGGTTCACATCGACTAAATTCACCATTATCGATACTCACCAATCCAGAGTCTGCTGTATAAACAATACTATTCGCGTTCCCGTGAGCGCCATAATTGTGGAGNGCATATTGTGCATCCTCGATTCTATTTACAGAGTTTTCACTGTCAATGTAGGCAGAAGATCCCAACATCAGNATTCCGGGCTCCCTAAAAATAATGTTGCCGTCCATCAATACGACATCGCTCTCTTGGTCTATTGAAGTGGTTGTATCATTAAGTATGTATCGATTGCCTTGCTTAACCCTTACATTGCCCTCTATTGAAATTAGGCTTTGTGTTAGCTGCGACAGACCAGAATCTGCAAGGAATGAGGTTTCTANTGNGTCTGGTTCGTTTTCGATAGGGCTTAAATAAACAAGTGGATCTACATAGGTGCCACAGCAGTTACCAGGCAATGCACTTCGCTGCTCAGCAGAGAGTTCGCTTTTAGGNACCCAGTCCAGCCTAGATGGTCTCAAATTCGGAACTANTTCACGGTCTTGGATAGATNTTCTATCTTCTTGAGGAGTACTAGACTGCGATGGAATATGCGGCTCATCCGGAGAATTTACGTCCTGAGCGATACCTCCGGGNTTGTCGANTGGCAATAGAGGATTTNCTGTTTGATTAATCTGTCGGCTGTCGCTTGGTTCTGATAGATCTGGGTCACGGGGAANNACCGCGCTGGAACTGTTGTATCGATCACTTCCATCTGTTGTGCCTGAGGATTGGCCAGGTTCGAGATTTTCGCAAATCCATCCGTCTCNGTTTTGATTTGGCANACAATTATATCGCAAGGATTGCGCGATAGTTATATTTAGGCCCAAAAACAATTCTGCTCCAAGAAAAATACCTATAGCAATTCGAACCGCAGACTGANATATTTTAAATGACATGTCCAGTTAGCTTATAAAAGAGNGTTTAAGGTTTGAATTTAATAAAAGAATTGCCATGGGGACCGATTAAGATACTGAGACAGAAATTAAATCAAGTTTTGTATTACCGATGATATATCATCTTAATTCATTGTACTTTGATTGACCAGCCTACTAATTTTGAGACTGAGACTCAGATTCGGATGAAAAACACAAGGAAAGACAGCTTAAAAGCATGGCTTCAACTGCAGTTCTCAGATTGTCGACAAGATATCAAGTTATCTTTAATTAGCGGGGATGCAAGTTTTCGTAAATATTATCGAATTGAAGTTGCAGGCACCAATTATGTCGCCGTTGATGCGCCTCCTAGCCATGAAGATTCAGAGAGGTTTATTGGTATTGCTCAATTGTACAGTGAAGCCTCTATAGCCACGCCAAGTGTCTTTTTTAAAGACATAGAAAATGGATTTATGCTGTTGGAAGATTTTGGAGATCAAACATACTTTAATAAGCTTAATTCATTAAAAGAAGAAGGTAATTTTGGAGAGATAAATACTCTTTATGAGTCTGCAATAGATACTGTGATTGATATTCAAGCTAAAGTCGATGGAACAAGCCTCAAATTTTATGAGAGTAAACTACTCTATGAGGAAATGGAGTTATTCACGAATTGGTTTTGCGACTTGTTTTTAGGATTAGAGGTTGACGAAAGAGCTAGAAAATTGATTTCAAAAACATTTGCTTTTTTAACGGAGGCTTCTGTTTGCCAAAAACAAGTGCCAGTTCATAGAGACTACCATTCACGCAACTTAATGGTTCTAAAAGAACCGAACTACCATCCACATCAAAAACCTGGAGTAATTGATTTTCAAGATTCATTAAACGGCCCCTATACTTATGATCTAGTCTCTCTACTTAGAGATGCGTATATTCGATGGGATATTAACTATGTTTCCAAATGGGTTAATTACTATTTCGAAGAAGCTCAGCAAAGCGCTCTGATTAGCAAGATTTCGAGAGATCAATTTATTCGGGAGTTTGATTTAATGGGTTTGCAAAGGCAATTAAAGGTGATGGGAATTTTTGCTCGACTTTCAATAAGGGATAATAAAGCAGGTTACTTGGCCGATATTCCTTTGGTTATGGATTACTTTTTAGAAATCGGTCAAAAATATCAAGAATTAGAGCCGTTCATGCTCTGGTTTAATGACAACGTGGTCGATAACGTTAAAGTCAAGATCCAACGAAAAGNGATGTTAGAACTTTAAGTTAGCAAAATTTACTTGATGATGGNTTCCAAATGCGTGCAATGATTCTCGCCGCTGGTTTAGGCAAAAGAATGCGCCCTTTGACTGAAAATACACCTAAACCNCTACTTAAGGTNGATGGGAGGCCGCTAGTTGAACATTTGATAGGACGCTTAATTGCCGGTGGCGTAACTGGTGTAGTAATAAATTATCATCACTTAGGGGAGATGATTAAGAATTTTCTTGGGGACGGTTCTAGGTTTGGTATTGAAATATTGTATTCGGAGGAACCTGACTTACTAGAAACAGGTGGCGGAATCATCAATTCTNTANCCAAATTAAAAGATGAAAGTTTCATTGTTGTGAACGCTGATGTCTGGACAGATTTTGATTTCAACCATCTAGAGNCTATTAATGGAGACCAACATCTGGCTCATTTAGTTCTTGTTGAGAATACTAAAGACAATCCAACCGGAGATTTTTATATCAATCAATCNGGCTTGATTCACGATGNTGCTGGAAATGANTCAAAGCGGCTGACGTTCAGTGGGATAAGCGTGTTGCACAGAAATCTTTTTAAAGGATATAAGACTGAACCGATGTCATTGGTCCCTTTACTTAAGTTGGCCATGGGGAAGAATTTAGTGACCGGNCAAGTTCATGATGGAGTTTGGATTGACGTGGGGACGCCACAGAGACTAGAAGAAGTAAACTTCTTATCTTCTTTGGGTGAGTCGGAATAAATGCTGGAGGGCATACTCAACCTTCGATATCGGCGAGCAATATTGTCTCGATTGAGCGGTGGACGCCTGAACAAGCCGTTGCCATCTAATCGCTTCACACATCAGCTACTCATTAAATCTATGTTTCTGTCCATGGGGAAATTGTCAAAAATGGATGGGCGGGTTACACCTGCGGAAATCAAATACGCTACCTCGATTATGCAATTAATGGGTTTATCCTATTCGGAAAAAAAGAAGGCGATCGAATACTTTGAAGCGGGGAAGAAACGGAGCAGTGAACCGACGGAATTTACTGTCAAGTTAGTCCGTTTAATTGGAAAAGGGAGTTCTCTAGCTGAGTTATTCCTTAAGATTCAATGTCGTCTTGCATTCGTCAAGGGAGTCCTCCGTCTCAGAGAAAAGGTTTATCTTAGAAATCTTGCCGAAATATTAGGTTTAAAAAAAGCCCAACTCGACGACATTTTCCGCGAAATTGGGGGGGCCATAGAGAATGATTTTATTAGAGATAGCANNCCCAAGTGGAATGCTTACAAAATTTTGCAGCTTGAGCCAGAAGCACAGGGCTCGGACATTAAAAAAGCATACTTAAGAATGATGTCAAAATATCACCCGGATAAAGTAGCGCACGACAANCTTACAGANGAATCTCAAAGAAACCTTNAAAAGAAAATGATGGAAATNCGTAATGCTTATGAGTGTCTCTNTGGAATATGAAAACACAGNTTGCAAGAGAGTCCTTGATCTTGACAAACCTCTGAAAAATTTTTGTAAGACAAAGAGAATGGTTAACTGTAAGATACAAGCTTATTAACCAATTAGGTTTAGTTAATCCATGAAAGATTTTCTAATTGCACCATCAATTTTGTCCGCGGATTTCGCTCGTCTCGGAGAGGAGGTGAGTTCCGTTTTGGATGCTGGAGCAGATGTGATTCATTTTGATGTAATGGATAACCATTATGTTCCTAATTTGACTATTGGTCCGATGGTTTGCTCAGCATTGCGTAACTACCAGATTACTGCGCCGATAGATGTGCATTTAATGATTACTCCAGTGGATGAAATGATTCTAGAATTTGCGAAAGCTGGAGCGAGTTATATTAGTTTTCACCCAGAGGCTACGGCTCATGTAGACAGATCCTTGCAGCTTGTAAGGGATCAAGGTTGTAAATCAGGGTTGGTATTTAATCCAGGAACACCTATTGATTGTCTAGAATATTTAATTGATAAGATTGATGTAATCTTGTTGATGTCCGTTAACCCTGGTTTTGGTGGACAGAAGTTTTTACCTTCTACTCTTAAAAAATTGGTAAAAGTTAGAAGGGTAATAGACGATGCTGGATTGCCGATTCGTCTTGAGGTTGATGGGGGAATAAGTGTTGAAAACATCAGAGAAGTCGCTGATGCTGGAGCTGACATGTTTGTGGCTGGGTCGGCTATTTTTAATAGCAATGATTATTCAGCAACCATCAGAGCAATGCGTAAGGAATTAGGCCAGAGGCAATCAGAAAATCATTAAGTCCAGAATAATGAATCAAGAACAATATGGTCAACTGGTAGCGCAGGGATATAATCGAATTCCTATCATAAGGGAAGTGCTAGCAGACACCGAAACTCCGTTAAGTGTCTACCTCAAACTTGCAAAAGGGAAAAACAGTTATTTCTTTGAGTCTGTGCAGGGAGGTGAAAAGTGGGGACGCTACTCCATAATAGGTCTTCCGTGCAGAACTATTCTTACGGTAAGAGATAAAAAGATTACCATCGAAACTGACGGTAATGTTCAAGACGAATTTGTGACCGATGACCCATTTGCTTTTTTAGCGGAATTTAAATCTCGTTTTAAAGTTGCGGAGATAACTGATGAACAGAGGTTCTCGGGAGGTTTGGTTGGTTATTTTTCATACGATACTGTTCGCTTCGTAGAAACAAAACTCGGCCCCGCTGACAATAAAGACGAGATAGATACACCAGATATATTGTTGATGCTTTCTGAGGAGTTAGTAGTTTTTGATAATCTTAGAGGCACGATTTCTTTCATAATTAATGTAGACCCGCATGAAGTTGGGAGCTTTGGAGAAGTTCAATTACGGTTAGATAGATTGCAAAATGCACTAAAAACGCCAGTCGCACTCCCGTTAATCAATAGTGGTGAGAATTTGAGCGCGCACAAGTTTAAGCACCATTTTCCAAAATCGGAATTTGAGGCTGCCGTTGAAAGTATTAAGAAATATATTGTGGCAGGTGATGCCATGCAGGTAGTACTAGCGCAAAGAATGTCAATCGAATACCCAGGCGATCCGATTAACGTATATCGAGCACTACGTTATTTAAATCCTTCACCTTATATGGTCTTTTTTGATATGGGGGACCATCAAGTTGTAAGTGCATCACCAGAGATTTTGGCAAGAGTTGAGGCAGGTAAAATCACTGTAAGACCATTAGCNGGGACCAGAAAGAGAGGTAATAGTGAGGAAGAGGACTCAGCCTTGGAAGAAGATTTGCTNGGAGATCAAAAAGAAATTGCAGAGCATCTGATGCTTATAGACCTGAGNAGGAATGACTCGGGTAGAGTTTCCAAAATTGGCAGTGTTACAGTTCCCAAAAAGATGTTTGTTGAAAGGTATTCTCACGTCATGCATATAGCCTCCATTGTGGAGAGCGAAATTAGAGAAGATAAGGATTCGCTGGATGTTCTAAAAGCTACCTTGCCGGTNGGCACTTTGAGCGGAGCTCCGAAAATTCGGGCAATGCAAATTATTGATGAGCTAGAGCCTGAAAAACGCGGTATTTTTGGTGGTGCGATGGGTTATTTGGGTTGGCACGACAATATGGACATGGCTATAGCTATTCGGACTGCGATCGTAAAGTCAGGCAANCTTTATGTTCAAGCAGGGGCGGGAATCGTTGCGGACTCTGAGCCCGTATCTGAATGGGAAGAAACTCAAAACAAGGCTAAGGCCATAGTCCTCGCAGTGGAATTGGTCAAAAATTCTCTTTCTCTTGATCCTACTGACTAACCGCTTTGAGTGACTTATATGCGTTTAAGGCGGCTTCCCTGGTAGTTTTTAAATCGACTATCGCTGATGGATAATCTTTATCCAGCTTTATCCCTNGTTGTTGTAGATCCTTACTCGGTGCGGAAGAGGGATCATGAATGTATTTGTTGGGGCATGGAACTAGTTCGGGAACCCAGTTTTTAATGTATTTAGCTTCCGAATCGAACTTTTTTGACTGAGTTACCGGATTAAATATTCTAAAGTAAGGTGCTGCGTCCACTCCGCTGCCCGCTACCCATTGCCATGAGCAGTAGTTATTTGCTAAATCTGCGTCAACTAAGGAATCCCAGAACCATTCGGCGCCTATTCTCCAGTCGATTAACAAGTTCTTAACCAGGAAAGATGCCGTGATCATCCTGACGCGATTATGCATATAGCCAGTGCGCGATAATTGACGCATGCCGGCGTCTATAAGAGGATAACCAGTTTCGCCGTCTTGCCATCTACTGAGGAGTTCAGAGGATTTTTGCCAAGGGAAAGCATTGAATCGTTTATTTATGTTTTTCACAGTGAGTTCAGGAAAATAATATAGTAATGAACACGAGAATTCTCTCCAAACCAGTTCCCTGTAAAAGTGCTCGGCTTGAGTTTCTAAATTTTCTGAAATTGCATAATTATTTACTTCATTCCAAGCGCGGATTGGAGATAATTCACCAAAGTGTAGGTGAGGAGACAGCTTAGAAACCGCATTTCTCTCTGGAAAATCTCGACCTAACTTGTATTGATAAAGGCCCTGACTGAGGAATAGTTTTAGGGCTTTTTCTCCACCTTCTTCGCCAGGAGTCCATTCTGACATCATATTTTTGGACCAGTCATTTTCACTGATTAGGTTCAAAGATTTTAAATCTGTATTATGTTGATTAGGTATAACGAACCGTAAATGACCGAGATTAACAGTGTCTGTCTGTGGGATCGTCTTGATCCTGTGTTGTTTATAAAAGGGCGTGAAGACTTTGTATGGATGTCCATCTGGTTTCAATACCTCCCAAGGCTCGTGTAACATCGAGCCGTTAAAAGATTCTACCTTTATACCCATAATTTGTAGTTTGCGCTTAATAGCAGTATCTCTCTCAACTTGCCAAGGTTCATAGGATCGGTTCCAGAAAACATTTTCGATTTGGTATGTGGAAACCAGTTCTTTTAATATCTTGATTGGATCACCTCGAAAAGTACATAACGCTCCGTTAAGACTTTTATCAAGAGACCGAAGACTGTGGTTTAGCCACCAGCGGCTGGCGCGGCCAAGTGGAAAATTGGAGTTATTTTTTTCATCAAGTATGTATATTGGTAGAACTTCTCCGACAGAAGCGGCATAGGTAAGCGCTGGGTTGTCTCTGAGTCGGAGGTCTTGTCGAAACCAGATGATAGCTTTGGGGTTTGATGCCATTGACTTTGTCCTTTAATAGAAAACGATAACGCTAGTTTATTGTATTTCGATCATCAGCCAGATCAAGACAGAGAGAAGGTGTGCTGTTATGATAGTGTTTTATTTTGGTGTCCATAAAAAGTTTAAATATTTATGTTAGTGATGATTGATAATTACGATTCTTTTACGTACAACATAGTTCAGTATCTAGGTGAGCTGGGGTCTGACGTAAGAGTTTTTCGAAACGATTCGACGAGCATTCAGGAAATAGATAGTCTTTCACCTAGTCAAATTGTGATTTCTCCTGGACCTTGTACCCCCAATGAGGCAGGTATTTCAATGGATGTTATTCGTAATTTTGCAGGTAAGACTCCCATCTTAGGGGTTTGTCTTGGTCATCAAAGTATTGGCCAGGTATTTGGCGGCAATATTATAAACGCTAAAAACGTTATGCATGGAAAGCTGTCCGCGATCCATCATAGTGATGCAGGGGTCTTTAAGGGACTGCCGACGCCTTTTATAGCGACCCGTTATCACTCTTTAGTAATTAATCAAGCAAAAATCCCAGATTGTCTCGAGGTGACTGCTTGGACAGAAGATGAAAATGGGACTCTAGATGAAGTAATGGGGATTCGACATAAAGAATTTCAAGTGGAGGGAGTGCAGTTTCATCCTGAGTCTATTATGAGCGATCATGGACATGAAATTTTAAAGAATTTTTTAACAATAAAAACACAAAAGTAATTTTTGCTAGGATATTGTGATGAATATCGTAGAAGCTATAAAGAGAGTGACTGGGCAACACGATCTCAGCGTTGAAGATATGGTGTCGGTAATGACAGATATAATGACGGGCAACACTACCGATGCGCAGAATGCGGCTTTTTTGGTTGGACTACAAATGAAAGGTATAAAGGTGCCGGAGATTTTAGGTGGAGTTTCTGTCATGAGGGAACTATCCACTAAAGTAGTCGTTGATGTAAATAGATCAAACTTAGTCGATACATGCGGGACGGGAGGGAGTGGTTCTAATAAATTTAATGTCTCGACCGCTTCGGCTTTCGTTGCAGCAGCTGCTGGTGCAAAAGTTGCCAAGCACGGTAATCGAGGAGCTTCAAGTAAAAGTGGCAGTGCAGATGTCTTAGAGGCTGCAGGAGTCAATTTGGATTTAACGGCTACCCAGATTGGAGAAGCGATTTTGAAAGTTGGAGTTGGTTTCATGTTTGCGCCTGCACACCATAGTGCTATGAAACATGTTATTACAGCAAGGAAACAAATAGGAGTAAGAACTGTGTTTAATTTGTTGGGGCCCCTAACAAATCCTGCAGGTGCTCCAAATCAAGTTATGGGAGTTTATAGTGTTGACTGGATCCGCCCAATACTTGAAGTTTTACGAGAGCTCGGGTCTAGTCATGTATTGGTGGTTGCAGCAGAAGATGGACTAGACGAAATTAGTAATAGCTCTGCAACGACAATTGGAGAGTTACAAAACGGGGAAATTTCTTTGTTCAAAGTCTCCCCTGAGGAATTCGGTGTCGATCGAATAAATAGTCACGAGGTTTTTCAAGTTGATTCTGCAGATGCTAGTTTAGCCATATTGAAAAAAGCATTAACTTACGAGCTAAAACCAGCAGGGGATATCGTTGCGCTTAATGCTGGGGCTGCGATTTATGCGGCAAATCTTGCTGATTCATTGCAAGGCGGTGTAGTGAAAGCTAAAAGTTTGTTAACAAGCGGGGTTGCGTTGGCTAGGTTAGAGTCGCTTGTTCAGTTTAGCTTAGAGGCGGGTAATTAAGTTGAGTTCAAAAGGTACTATTTTAGAAGAAATCATAGATCATAAAAAACGAGCGGTATCAATTGCCAAGCAGGAACTGTCATTAGAAGATATCGAGAGTCAATTGAAGGATTGCCCTAGTCCTCGCCCTTTTATCTCACCGCTTCGGTCTGCACTAGCGAATCAGGAGCCTGCTGTTATAGCAGAAATTAAGAAAGCATCTCCATCAAAAGGTTTGATAAGGTCTGACTTTAATCCAAGAGAGCATGCTAAAGATTATGAGGTTAGTGGAGCGACTTGTTTATCAGTTCTTACTGATGCTAGATATTTCAAAGGGTCTGACAGATACCTAACTGAAGTAAAGCAAGCAAGCTTATTACCCATCTTACGAAAAGACTTCATTATTGATCCTTATCAGGTTGCACAGTCAAAGTTAATGGGAGCAGATTGTATTTTGCTTATCGTTGCAGCATTGTCTCGGTCGCAACTCCAGGAGTTGGCTGCTTATGCTGATCAAATTTCTATTGATGTATTGATTGAAGTCCATAATAAGGCGGAGCTTGATAGTGCGTTGGATTTGGATAACGACTTAATTGGTGTGAATAATCGAAATTTACATAATTTTGAAACTTCGCTGCAAACAACTCTTGAACTTAAAAAGTATATTCCCGAGGACAAATTAGTGATAACTGAAAGTGGTATTCACTCCGTAGAGGATGTCGAATTGATGAATGCAAATGGCATATATGGATTTCTCGTTGGCGAAACCTTCATGAAAGCACCTAAACCGGGTGTGAAATTGAAAGAACTTTTTTTTACATGAATGAGAGCGAGTAGGTAAGACTGATCTAAAAATGGGCGTGGCTGAATTAGTGCAGCAACAAGTTGTTAAAGTAGTTCAACTATTCGTTTCGGTTAATGTTAGTTTATTTGTAGAGACAAAATATGAATGGCACGGTCAAATGGGTCGATAATGTAATGTTTGTAGCGAAATCAGGCACGGGACACAGTATCGTGCTTGATGGAGCTCCTGAGGGAGGCGGGCAGAATGCCGGAATGAGACCGATGGAATTGATGGCTTTGAGTGTTGCATCGTGCTCATCCTATGATGTTGTTACGATTTTGAAGAAAGCTCGTCAGGAGATTTTGAGTTGTGAAGCTGAAGTTGAAGCAGTTCGAGTAGACTCTGTGCCCTCAGTATTTGAGTCTATACATCTGCATTTTAAAATCGCTGGAATGGGCTTGGCAAAAAAACAAGTAGAGCGCGCGATTGAGCTCTCCGCCGATAAGTATTGCTCTGCATCTATAATGTTGAAGGATTCCGGTGTGAAAGTCACTCACGACTACGAAATCATTGAAAGATAATGAAATATCTAATTGTCTGAAGTGCGGAAAGAGGGGGTAGATGACCACATCGCACCCTAAATACGGTAGGTGGTATTCTTCATCACTTTAGCCATCATCTTCATTGCTAGTTGAATTGGGCCTGGTAGTTCCACACCGCCAGATTTCTTAGCTGTTTCCCCGTGTCTCTCCTCGTCAACAATCATTTGTTCAAGTATTGCTTTAGTTTTTGGGTCAGCTTCAGGAATTTCTAGCAGGTGACTTTTTAAGTGGTTGCTTACTTGCTCTTCAGTTTCAGCAACGAATCCCAGACTCCATTTATCTCCTGCTAAGCCAGCCGCTGCGCCAAGAGTATAGGACAACCCATAAAAAATTGGATTTAAAAAGCTAGGACGGCTATCGAGCTGAGTGAGCCTCTCATCACACCAAGCTAGATGATCGATCTCCTCAGCGGCGGCCTGATTCATGGATTCTACTGTAGACTTTGATCTTGCTGTCAACGCCTGACCAGCGTAAAGAGCTTGAGCACAAACCTCGCCCGTATGATTGATTCGCATTAGGCCTGATACGTGCTGTTTCTCGGATTCGGATAGCACTTGCTCTTCTAATTTTTCAGCGGGCGAAGTCCTAACGGCCTTATTAACACCAGGTATGCAGGTTCTCAAAGCTTGATCGCATTGGATCAATATTTTATCTAGTGAAGAGAGGTTCGGGGTTTTATTCATCACTTGTATTTTCTCTCTCTATTGCCCTGTATGCAATATCTGTTCTGAAGTACAAGCTTTCCCAGCTAACATATTTAGCTAGTTCATAAGCGTTTTTTTGAGCTTCAGTTACTGTACCNCCCAGAGAGGTTGCACATAACACTCTTCCACCATTGGTCATGATTTCGCCGTTANGTTCGANTGTNCCNGCATGAAATATCTTTTCATTTTCTTTTAATTTGTGTTCTAACCCGCGGATTTTTTCTCCTTTTGGATAAGAGCCCGGATAACCAGCAGACGCCATAACTACCCCTACTGCGGGGCGAAGGTCCCAATCTGCAGATTCTGACCGGAGTTCTTGTGAGAGAGCTTTGAGACAGAGCGCTGGTAAGTCTGATTTTAGTCGAAGCATTATTGGTTGAGCTTCCGGATCACCGAAACGGCAATTAAATTCAATTACGTTCACATCACCCTGCGGCGAGATCATTAAACCCGCGTATAAAAAGCCAACATATCTCCTACCCTCGGCCGCCATTCCCGAAACCGTTGGAAGCATTACCTCATTCATTATTTTTTCATGGATANACCCAGTGACAACTGGTGCCGGCGAGTAGGCGCCCATNCCACCGGTGTTTGGACCCAAATCCCCGTCCTTTTGCGCCTTATGGTCTTGCGATGTCGCCATCGGAACCACNGTTTCACCATCTACGATGNAAATGAAGCTTGCTTCCTCGCCGGTTAAAAACTCCTCAATTACTACTTCTTGACCAGCATTTCCAAAGGCATTGCCGGACAACATATCGTGGATGGTCTCTAAAGCTTCGCTCACTGTNGCAGCTATCACAACGCCTTTACCGGCAGCTAAGCCGTCGGCTTTTATTACAATAGGCATTCTCTGTTTTTTTATATATTCAGCAGCCGCTTCAACATCTGTGAATGTCTCATAGGAGGCTGACGGGATGCCATACTTACTGCAAAAATGTTTTGTAAAAGCTTTCGACCCTTCTAACTTTGCAGCTTTAGAAGTAGGTCCAAAGCAAGGTAAACCTTGATCGTGAAAGTAATCAACAATTCCTCCTACAAGTGGCGCTTCGGGGCCCACGATGGTTAATGAGACTGAGTTTTCTTTTGCGAATTCAGTGAGAGCTATGAAGTCCATGGTATCGATCGGCACGTTTTTAACACGCTTCTCGCTGGCTGTTCCAGCATTGCCAGGTGCTACAAATACTAAATTAACATTTGGAGATTGCGCACATTTCCATGCAAGTGCATGTTCTCTTCCGCCAGAGCCTATAATAAGCACATTCATATCTATAACTGCTTTAATTTCAGGAATGAAGAAATTTCTATGTTTAAATGGATTTTAAGTTTAATGCCTAAAATGTCGAATTCCAGTAAATACCATTGCCATATTTGCTTCGTTCGCGGCGCCAATGACCTCTTCATCTCTCATAGATCCGCCTGGTTGTATGACTGAAGTAATCCCCGCCTGAGCTGCTGCGTCAATTCCGTCTCTAAATGGAAAGAACGCGTCAGATGCCATAACCGAGCCTTTCACTGCTAAGTTTTCATCGGCAGCTTTTATGCCGGCAATCTTTGCGCTATAAACTCGGCTCATTTGACCTGCGCCGATTCCTATAGTGTGGTTATTTTTGCAGTAAACAATTGCGTTAGATTTTACAAATTTAGCTACATTCCATGCGAACAAGAGGTCTCTTAGTTCATCAGATGAAGGCGTTCGCTCACTGACTACTCTTAAATCGTCATGACTAACGACTTGGATATCTTTATCCTGCATGAGCAATCCGCCATTGACGCGCTTAAGATCAGTCTCTGCATCTCTGGTCTTAGTCCAATTTCCGCACGTAAGAACCCTAACGTTCGCCTTTTGTTTAGTAATTTCTAGGGCACTTTCTGCGATAGAGGGAGCAATAATTACCTCAGTGAATTGCTGCTCGATAATAGTTTGCGCAGTCTTATCATCCAGCTCTCTATTGAAGGCTATGATTCCACCAAATGCCGATGTCGGGTCCGTTTTAAATGCGAGTTGATATGCTTGAACGGGGGAATCGGCAATCGCCACCCCGCAGGGGTTAGCGTGTTTTACAATCACACATGCCGGTTCGTTGAAGGACTTAACGCATTCTAAGGCCGCATCAGTGTCAGCAATATTATTGAATGAAAGTTCTTTACCTTGGAGTTGCACAGCGGTGCTTATGCTTGGTTCAGAACGCTTCTTGTCAATATAAAAAGCAGCTCTTTGATGTGGGTTTTCTCCGTATCGCATATTTTGCTTTTTAGTGTACTGCATGCTCATAGTTCTTGGGAACGGGGAATCGTCATCAAGAGTTTTGCCCAAATAATTGGCAATTGCTCCATCATAATTTGCAGTATGCTCGAAGGTTTTAACGGCCAGTCTGAAACGAGTCTTCTCGTCGATCTGGTTTTGATTATTTTCTAANAGGTCTATGATGGAANCATAGNCNGAAGGATCTACTAAAACTGTTACGTGTTTATGATTTTTTGCNGCGGCACGGAGCATAGTGGGCCCNCCGATATCAATATTCTCTATAGCAGAGGCTAGNGTACAATCAGGCTTTNCGACAGTGGCTTCAAAAGGGTATAAATTAACCACGACTAGGTCAATCGGNGGGATATTATGTTCTTCCATCACCGCANNGTCGACGTTGCGTCTTGCTAAAATACCNCCGTGAATTTTTGGGTGAAGCGTCTTTACTCTTCCTCCCATGATCTCCGGAAAGTCGGTGTAGTTNGAAATTTCAGTTACATGAATNCCTTCTTCTTTAAGTAACTTGTAGGTCCCTCCAGTAGATATAATCTCAATACCTAAATCAGTTAATGACTTTGCAAAAGGTACAATAGCAGATTTNTCCNAAACGCTTATCAGCGCCCTGCGAACAGCGCCANGTTTATCCGATGTCATGATTTTTGAGTCTTNAGTTTAAATGTTGGCTATNNGGATCAATCACTAGTANGTTNATTCGNTTTACAAAAGACCGTAGCTCTTTAGTTTGGTCCTAAGAGTACCACGGTTTATTCCTAGCATGACAGAGGCTTTACTTTGGTTGTTTCCGGTATGCTTCATAACAGCTTCAAACAGTGGAATTTCTACCTCTGAAATAACCATTCGGTGTAAGTCGGTGACAGGCTCTCCCTCGATATGATTAAAGTATCGGTTTAGCGCTTTTTCTACTTGAGATCTCAGACTATTTTCTTGGGTTGATAATTTCTCAACTTGTTCTATTAGCTCAAAACTCTGAAGCGCAGAATTATCGTCAAATTTCTTCATGCAAATTCAGCCTCATTATCCTTAGCCAGATTTGCAAAATACGACCTGAGTCGGTCNATTTGGGCTGGCCCTTCTGTTTCTTCGTTAAAGGTTCTTAAAAATTCCTTCGAATTTTTGAAATTCTCAACATAACGAGCAATGTGTTTACGAGAGTACCATACACCTTTAACTTCACCATAGAAAGTCTGTATTTCTTTTACATGGTTTTCCATTATCCTAAATTTTTCAGCCATAACTGGATCAGATTTTTTTATGCCGAAAAGGATATATTGGCGGATTTGGTCAAAAATCCAAGGCTTGCCTAGTGATGCTCTTCCGATCATTAAGCCATCGGCTTTGGTGTATTCCAGCACCTGTCTTGCTTTTTGTGGAGAGTCAATATCACCATTTGCAATTATTGGNATCTCAACGCTTTGTTTTATTTTAGCGATAGTTTCATATTCAGCGTTGCCCTTAAAACGACACTGCCTCGTTCTTCCATGCACGGTCAGTAAAGATACGCCGCAATCNTCGGCAATTTTTGCAACGTCGACACCATTTCTTGTGGATGGACACCAGCCCGTTCTGATCTTGAGGGTTACGGGAATGCCGACACTATCTACTACNGCCTTTACAATTGATTTTACAAGTTTTATNTCTTTCAGTAATGCTGATCCTGCNGCTTTTTTTAGTACTTTTTTTGCAGGGCAGCCCATATTTATNTCAATAATGTCTGCTCCCCACTCNNCATTCAGCTTGGCAGCTTGAGCCATCATTNTAGGATCAGAGCCGGCGATCTGCACAACATTTGGTCCCGATAAACTTGGCCTAACTCGCTTGAGCTTATTCTTCTTGTTGTCCCATAGCTCTGTGTTACTTGTGAGCATTTCTGCTACGGTCAGGCCAGCCCCATTTTGCTCACAAATCTCTCGAAATGGTTTATCACTTACTCCCACCATCGGAGCTAAAAATATTGGATTTTTTAGTTGATGTGGACCAAGGTTTAACATGTCTCTGCCGAAAAAAACAAAATCATAGTGCGGATTTTAGCTCTGTAAAAGTTTGAGTGGAAGGCAAAAAAACACAAGAAATAGTATCTTGTTATTTCCGTATTTTTGATTCATTACTACATGTTTCATCGTTGCCATTTAAGTCCTCTAACTTCAAAAAATCCACGGGATTGAAGTAATCTATAGGTTCCTTAGACATAAATACTGATCCGTCTTTGGAATTTTCGGATTGTGCTTCTGATTCAAAAAAATGTTCAGATGCTTTGAAAACAGCGAGACATGCTCCACATCGAACTAGTCCGTTAGGTGAGTTCAGTGCAGATCTGTTCAAGTTAAAACTCGACCGACATTCTGGACAAATAGTGATTTGAAGAGACATGAATGAACATGAATTTGTGAGTGAGATATGATGATACAATATTTTAAAAACTTATGTGATCAGTCTTTGGGAGAACCAGCTATTAATGCCCAACCGTCATTTAGCTGCGGCTCCTCTAATTCGAAATAAGATCTGTAGTGAGAGGATACTCTTTCAACCTGCTCTTCTAGAATACCTGAGAGAACGATTTTTCCACTTGGTTTTAACAAAGTTGAAAAGATCTCCGAGAGCTGGATCAGCGGGTTTGCTAATATATTTGCGATTAGCAAATCAACCTTAACGTGAGGCAAAGCTTCCGGGCTAAAAGTTTGGATTGACTGATTAGAAATCCTATTTTTTTCCATATTGCTCAAAGTCGCGGTTATGGCTTGAGGGTCATTGTCTACAGCATAAACTTTGGACGCGCCCAGCAAGGCAGCGGCGATCGCTAAGATTCCAGATCCGCAGCCGTAGTCAATTATGTGTTGTCTCGGTATGAGATTGTTATCGAGCCAATTCAAGCATAAAGAAGTTGTTGGATGACTACCTGTACCGAAAGCTAATCCGGGATCTAAGATCATGTTAGTCACAGAGTTTTTTGATGGGGTTATCCAGCTCGGATAAATCCACAGGCGATTGCCGAATTGTTGTGGTTTTTGGTCGTTCATCCACTTGCTTTCCCAGTCTTGGTCGTTGATAAGATGAATATCTATGTCATTCGAGTTAATGGCTGGCTGGTCATGAACTAATTTATGTACTACCGGATCTAAATTCACGTCTTGAGAAAAAAGTGAAACAATACAGATGTCTTCCCACAACGGCGTTTGATCTGTTTCTTCTACAAAGATTGGCTGATTTCTGGCATCTAGAAACGTTACTGCAGCGGCTCCACTTGAAAATAACTTTTCTTCTACGAGTAGAGCATTTTCAGATGAAACTCGAAATTTAAGTTCTTGCCACATTACACATCAAGTTTCTGCTCTAGATAGTGAATGGTTACACACCCTTTTTGAAACTCGATATCGTTCACTAAATCTTGATGTAAAGGAATATTTGTATTTATGCCTTCAATTAAAATTTCATCGAGAGCGTTTTTCATTTTGATCAATGCTTCCTTTCTTGAATTTCCATGTGTTACTAACTTGGCAATCAGTGAGTCGTAAAATGGAGGGACCTCGTAACCGCTATAGATGTGTGAGTCAACCCGAATGCCGAGCCCTCCAGGTGAATGAAAGCGGTTGACTTTGCCGGGACTTGGTAAAAAAGTCTTTGCATTTTCTGCATTAATCCGACATTCAAAAGCATGGCCTTTTATGTTGACATCCTCTTGGGAAATTGAAAGCGAGTCTCCGCTGGCTATTTTGATCTGTTCTTTAACTATGTCAAAGTTACAAATCATCTCGGTTACCGGGTGCTCAACCTGCACTCTAGTGTTCATTTCGATAAAATAAAAATTTTCATCTTGATACAGAAATTCTAGGGTTCCGGCTCCTCTATACTTCATATTCCGGCAAGCTTGAATGCATGTTTTTGTGATCAAATCTCTTGACTTTGATGAAATCCCAGGAGCGGGTGCTTCTTCGAGGACTTTCTGATGTCTGCGTTGAAGAGAGCAGTCCCTATCGCCAAGATGTATGGCATTGCCCTTACCATCCCCTATGACTTGAATCTCGATGTGACGAGGTCTTTCCAAGAATTTTTCTAAATAAACTACACCGTTACCAAAAAAATTATTCGCTTCAGTCTGAGTCAGTTGAATGGAAGAAAGTAGCTCTGACTCATTGTGAACCACTCGCATTCCACGGCCACCTCCTCCGGCTGCAGCCTTAATTATCACTGGGTAGCCAATTTTTTGTGCTAATTTGATGTTGATGTCGGAATTATCACTAATGGGGCCATTGGATCCGGGGACAGTCGGTACCCCAGCGTCCCTCATTACTTCGATGGCGGAAACCTTATCTCCCATTAGGCGAATGGTCTCCGGTGACGGCCCGATGAAGGTAAAACCACTTCGCTCTACTTGTTCAGCAAAGTCTGAATTTTCGGACAAAAATCCATACCCTGGATGGACAGCGTCTGAATTCGTGACTTCCATGGCGCTTATGATTGCAGGTACGTTTAGATAGCTNTCGGTAGGATTGGGCGGNCCAATGCAAACTGANTCATCTGCCAGTCTGACGTGCATCAAGTCTTTGTCTGCCGAAGANTGAATAGCGACAGTTTTNACNCCTAAATCCTTGCANGCCCGCAAAATACGCAGGGCAATTTCACCTCGGTTAGCAATTAAGACTTTGTTAAACATGGCAAGGGTCTCAGCCGCATGAGTTTTTGANTACACGATCGTAATNAGAGTTTGGTCGAANTCAACNGGTTCTCCATCNTCGACTANAATTGAATCAACNGTTCCNGATTTATCAGCNTCTATTTGATTCATCATTTTCATGGCTTCNACTATGCAGACCACTTCCCCNGCACTTACCTTTGATCCTATCTCNATGAATGGGGCAGATGACGGTGATGGTGCTCGATAAAAAGTNCCCACCATTGGAGACTTAATTTCGTGACCAGTNAATTNTCTTTGTGGAGGTTCAGCTACTTTTATTTCTTGCTGTAANGGGGNATTTTCTTTTTGAATAATTGGGGNGGGTGAAATAGCCGCCCGACTAATGCGAACTGACTCATCACCTTCTTTGATTTCAATCTCAGCAACGTCTGAAGCCTCGAGCAACTCGATTAGGCTCTTAACTTTTCTTATGTCCATAATTCTGCTCAGGTCCGGTTAAACAAAGGTTGTTTTTATAGTCTAGAATATTGATGTAATTTAGTTGAACTATTCAAGTCTCTTGAAAGTTGCTTCCAGCGCAAGTTCATAGCCTTGTGCGCCTAGGCCCACGATACAGCCAACAGCAATATCGCTAAAAAAAGAAAATTGCCTATACTCCTCGCGGGAAAAAAGGTTAGAGAGATGTACTTCAATGAATGGAATCTCAGAAGCTATTATCGCGTCTCTAATCGCTACGCTTGTGTGAGTGAACCCCCCAAAGTTAACTATCATAAATTCTGTACCATCGTCTCTGGCTTCATGCAGTCTGCCTATAAAATCCGATTCAGCATTGCTTTGAAGGGAAGAAAAAACATGGCCTTTTGCGGCACACAGATTCCTGCAACGTTCATTAATGTCATTTAAACTGTCAGAACCATAGATATGAGGTTCACGCACTCCTAAAAGGTTTAAATTCGGACCGTGTAGCACAAGGATTTTAGCCATTTTTTTTCCAATTGATGCTGGATAGGGAAATGAGGGTTTTTAATTAAGAGACACAAATCATTTTCGCAGAATTCAGCCTATATTTCATCTACTATAATTAAATCCCATTTCCTGCCGGTAGTTAGTTGGGCTAGGCTATGCGTGCCTTAAGGCAACAGCACTAAAGAATCACTTTGGGGAGGGTAACAAAAACCCCAGTCGGCGCAACCTTGATATTCAATAATAATNTTATCNTCGGGNANAGGGACAGCGGGTAGCGTNAGACTGATNGAGACGTTGTCGTAGAATGCCAGTACATNTCCAAAAAATTGGTCTTNNTTGTTNATACCTATCGGAAGCTNGAATTCTATAGNCAATTCCANGGTATCTTGACCTCGAATCATTTTGAATTCAAATGCGTGTCCATATAGATAATGACCAGGAGCTAGNTNCCAGGTTGCCTGATATTTTANCTGATCAATAATACTTAGATGGTATGGAAATGCATCTTTTACTGGAAGTGGNANATTTTGNCCTTGGAGTTGCAAAGAAATGATTCGATTGGTTTCCGTTTGGGCCNAATNTNGCTGANAAAATAGCAANACTAGCGTGANTAGCANGATTNGTTTCTTATTCATTCGTCTACGGTCAACTTNTAGTGAAAAGATTAAGTTTTTTAGATCTCGTATCGAGAAAACACCAAACTGGCGTTGGTCCCACCAAAGCCAAAACTATTCGATAAGACTCTATCTAGTTTTACATTATCTTGCATGTCGATTGCTATGGGTAAGCCTTTTGCTTCTGGATCTAGGTTTTCGATATTTGCCGAAGCTGCAATAAAATTATGCTCCATCATGATTAGGCTATAAATCGCTTCTTGCACACCTGCAGCGCCTAGTGAGTGTCCGGTCAATGATTTAGTTGAATTTATTGTCGGAATTTTTTCTCCAAAAACCTCCCGTATAGCTTTCAGTTCAGCCACATCACCAGTTGGTGTGCTGGTTCCATGTGTATTTATATAATCGACTGACTTTTTACTTTGCTCTAATGCTGATCTCATAGCGCGAGCGCCTCCTTCGCCGGAAGGTGCCACCATATCGTAACCATCAGAGGTAGCCGCGTACCCGGTAATTTCAGCATAGATTTTCGCGTCTCTCTGTAGAGCGTGATTAAGTTCCTCCACCACAAGCATGCCACCACCACCGGCTATTACAAAACCATCTCGGTTTGCATCGAAAGCGCGAGATGCCTTTGTGGGAGTTTCATTATAGTCTGTCGACAGCGCTCCCATCGCATCGAACATATGAGATAAAGTCCAATGTTCTGACTCGCCACCACCTGCAAAAACGACGTCTTGCTTACCTAATTGGATAAGCTCAGCCGCGTGTCCAATGCAATGCGCACTAGTCGCGCATGCGGAAGATATAGAATAATTCACCCCCTTGATTTGAAAGGGAGTAGCAAGGCATGCTGAAACGGAACTACTCATCGTTCGGGGTACTCGATATGCTCCGACTTTGCGGACACCCTTTTCACGGACTATATCCGTAGAATTAAGTTGATCTTCGGGGGAACCACCTCCGCTGCCTGCAACGAGTCCCGTCCGCGTGTTGGACACTTGACTTTGATTGAGCCCTGAATCTTCAATTGCTTGGTTCATTGCAATGAAGCTAAAGGCGGAAGCATCGCCCATAAATCGTAAAAATTTGCGGTCGATTAAACTTTTTGTATCTATTTCTATTGATCCACTAACATGGCTTCGCATACCAATTTCTGCATAAGACTCGTTACGCTTAATTCCGCTTCTTCCTTGCTTAAGAGAATCGGTCACCTCTGATTTATTATTGCCAATGCAAGATACGATTCCCATTCCTGTGATAACAGCGCGTTTCATTGTGTCTCCTTTTCTAGAATCCTCTAAAACGTCTGTTCGGGAGTGAATAGACCGACTTTCAATGCCTTTGTTGTATAGATTATTTCGTCGTCCACCGCTACCGTTCCATCAGCTAAACCGACAACTAATTTTCTGTCAATGATGCGACTTATCGAAAGTTCATAGGTGACCTTCTTAGCGTCAGGCCTAATTTCGCCAGTAAATTTAACTTCGCCAGCGCCCAGAGCCCTGCCTTTTCCGGGGTATCCCCTCCAAGCAAGGAAAAATCCGACCAACTGCCATAATGCATCGAGTCCGAGGCATCCCGGCATAACAGGGTCCCCAGGGAAATGGCATTCAAAAAACCACAAGTCTGGATGTATGTCGAGCTCGGCAATAACGTGTCCTCTTCCATGATTACCGCCCGTGCTCTCAATGGTGGAAATTCGGTCCAACATAAGCATGTTTTTTACGGGCAGCTTAGCGTTTCTTGGTCCGAACAAGTTGCCGTAACCACATTCCACCAACTCAGGGAGTTCATAAGAGTTCTTCGGAACAAAACTAGTATTCTGACCATTCATCAATATTGTGACACCTTAAATAAAGCTAAGTTAAGATGTTATCGCGACACGCGCAATTAATCGATACAATTTTAAGGCCGNCATGCTAATAGGAGAAATAAATAGGAAACTAGTTGTTATTAATCATAGCCTTTTTTGTTAAGATTATTACTCGGTTAAATTGGGTAGATGGTATGATACTTCCCGTAATTATTGCTGGAGGGGTTGGCTCGAGATTATGGCCAGTTTCCAAAGATCTATTGCCTAAGCAGTTCATCTGCTTTCCACAATTCAAAGAGTCACTTTTTCAAAAAACGGTTAAGCGTATCGCGGGTATACCGAACGTATTGCCCCCATTAGTAATTTGTGGGAAGTCGCATCATNCTCTGGTGGGCGAACAACTTCGTTCAATAGATCAGACCGACGGAACGATTATGCTAGAGCCTATTGGGCGCGGGACAGCTCCTGCTTGCGCAATGGCTGCGCTTCTTGCAAAACAAAAAGATCCAGATACTCAACTCTTGGTTTTGCCTGCAGACCATCTCATCAGAGACTTAGCTAGTTTTCGGCAAGCTATAAAAGAAGCAATACCTGCAGCTTTAGAAGGGTATTTGGTGACATTTGGAATTAAACCTGAAACCGCCTCCACGGGATACGGTTATATTGAGAAGGGTGGGCAAATAGACGGGACATCCTGCTTCGAGGTCTCTCGCTTTGCCGAAAAGCCAGAGGAATCGGTCGCTGAGTCTTACTTACAAGATGGAGGTTATTTTTGGAATAGCGGCATGTTCTTAATGACCGCTGAAACGTATTTGGATGAATTAGAAAAGCACGCACTCGATGTTTTTAAAGTATGCACTAGATCTTTCGAAAGCCTTATTCGTAAAGATACTTTTCTAGAAATAAAAGAGCTAGATTTTAGTAAGTGCCCTAATGACTCAATAGACTATGCAGTGATGGAGAAGACTACTAAGGCCGCAATGGTCACTTTGGATGTTGGTTGGAATGATCTGGGTGAGTGGGATTCATTTGCTGCAGTGTCCTCAAAGGACGAATCTCAAAATACTACGATCGGCGATGTGTATGTCAACAATGTCAGAGGTAGTTATATTCAGGCCAACGATCGTCAAGTTGCGGCTCTTGGAATCAAAGATACGGTTATCGTAGAGACTGCAGACGCAGTTTTGGTATCGAGTAAAAATTCTGTGCAGGATGTAAAAAAAATTGCGGAGTCATTTAAATCAGAAAGGGAAGAGATAAAGACCCCGAGGGAAATTAAAAAACCTTGGGGGTTTTATAGGTCTTTAACAAAAGAAGATGGTTATCAGGTTAAGAAACTTTTTATTAAACCGGGGGAATCTCTGTCTCTTCAGCGTCATAAGCATAGGGCTGAACACTGGGTTATCATCAATGGCAAGGGTATTTTTACTTGTGGCGAAAAAGAAATAACACTCTCAAAGAACGAAAATCTTTTTATTCCGACTGGAGAGAAACATCGTGTGGCTAATCCATTTTCAGAAAATTTAGAAATTATCGAGGTCCAAGTTGGAGATTATTTAGGAGAAGATGATATTGAAAGGTTAGATGATAAATACGGTCGTCAGGATTGATGATAATACTAATACCTAGGGAGAAACATCGATGACTACAGTTATAGATTGTTTCAAAGCTTATGATGTAAGAGGCCGCGTGCCGGAAGAGTTGAACGTTAATATAGCCTACCGTATTGGGCGTGCTTTTGCTGAGTTTCTTTCCCCAAAAATTGTTGTCGTTGGTTTCGACATTCGTCTAACTAGTTGCGAACTCAATGACGCTCTGATCCGAGGGTTGAGAGACTCGGGAGTAGATGTTGTAAATATTGGTTTATGTGGCACTGAGGAAATATATTTCGCGACTTCACATCTTAATGTTGATGGTGGGATCATCGTTACGGCGAGTCATAATCCTAAAAACTACAATGGTATGAAGTTNGTCAGGAAGAACTCGGTACCAATTAGTGGTGATACGGGATTGAATGAAATNANAGAGATAGCGGAGTCCAATTTNTTTAAGGACTCATCAGTAAAAGGAAAAATTTCGTCAGCAAATTTAAGAGACGCATACGTAGACCACCTTTTGAGTTACATTGACGTTAACGCGCTTAAACCGATTCGAGTTGTTTGCAATGCGGGAAATGGTGCAGCTGGATTGGTAATTGATCAATTAGAAAAAGTTTTACCTATTGAATTTGTAAAGATTCATCATGAGCCAAACGGAGAGTTTCCGAATGGGGTACCAAATCCCCTTTTAGAAGAAAATCGCTTGCCGACTATTGAGGCAATTAAAAATAATAATGCTCAGTTGGGAATAGCTTGGGATGGAGACTTTGACCGTTGCTTTTTTTTTGATGAACATGGAAGATTTATCGAGGGTTACTACATCGTGGGATTGCTCTCGCACTTTTTTCTGTCGAATTCACCAAGCTCAAAGATAGTTCACGATCCAAGACTTACCTGGAATACTGTCGCTGTAACAAAAAAATTTGGTGGTCAAGCGGTATGCTGCAAAACGGGCCACGCTTTCATGAAAGAGCGCATGAGAAGCGAAGACGCTATTTATGGTGGTGAGATGAGCGCTCACCATTACTTCAAGGATTTCTTTTATTGTGACAGTGGAATGATCCCTTGGATACTCGTAATTCAGATGATGGCAGACCAAGATAAATCACTCTCTGAACTTGTAAACCAGTATATGACTGCATTTCCAGCCAGTGGTGAGATTAATACAGCCGTTGAAGATCCAGAGGGGTTGATTCAAAAAATTAAATCTCGCTATCAAAACTCCGCGGAGGCCATAGATAATATAGATGGGCTATCGATGAGTTTCAAAGATTGGAGATTTAATTTAAGAATGTCAAATACCGAGCCCGTGATCCGGCTAAATGTCGAATCTCGTGGTAATGCGAACTTAATGAATGAAAAAAAAGAAGAACTACTCAAGCATATAAGCAGGTCTTGAAAATTTGATCTTAAGAGATTCGAACGATTTAAATTTAGCGACGGCTATTTCAGATTGTCCAAAAGGTTTTGCTCCACGCCTATTTATGGGGCATGTTCCTTTTAATTAGCTTGATCAAATTTTTTGTAGAAGAATCTAGCTCATTAGATTCGTTATCGGTAGAAGTTAATTCCTTGTAGATATCTTTCGAAATTATTTTTCCAAGTTCTACGCCCCACTGATCAAAGGCATTGATATTCCATAATATGCTCTGAACAAACACTTTGTGTTCGTACAGGGCAATTAGACAACCTAAATTGAAAGGATTGAGCTCGTCAATGAGTAAAGTATTACTGGGTTTGTTACCAGTTACCTTTTTTTGTGCTTCTTCGCTTTCAGAATTTCCTTTCATGAGGGCGAGACTCTGACTTAGACAATTAGCAAGGAGATGATTGTGCATCTCATTATGGTCGACGCTTTTGCTGCGCGTTTTAGCTATGGCTACAAAATCTATTGGGACAAATTGAGTTCCTTGATGGAGCAATTGGAAATAAGAATGTTGGCTATTGGTTCCAACCGTTCCCCATAGAATCTCACCTGTATTAATGGAAACCTGGTCGTTTTCCTTTGTTACGCTTTTGCCCAGGCTTTCCATACTTAGCTGTTGGAGATAAAAGGGCAGTTCCTTTAACCGATGACTATAAGGAACAACAGCGCTGCTTTGGCAATTAAAAAATGCGTTATACCAAACTGTAATCAAGGCCATGATTACAGGCATGTTCTTTTCAGCGGATTCTTCTTGAAAATGCCTGTCCATTGAATGCGCACCCGCGTGGAATGCGATGAAACTCTCCATTCCCACTGAAAGCGCTACAGGGAGACCAATCGCAGACCACACCGAATATCTGCCTCCAACCCAGTCCCAAACTGGAAAAACGTTATCTTCTGCCACGCCAAAATCAATAGCACCATTTTTGTTGCTTGTTATCGCTATGAAATGCTTTTCAATTGCAACCGGTGCGTCAGAGGCTTCCAAGAGCCATTTTTTTGCAATTGCAGCATTCAGTGCAGTTTCTGGTGTTTTAAATGATTTTGAGGCAACGATAAAGATTGTAGTTTCAGGATTGAGTTCACTTATTACCTCATCAAAGTGTGAGGGGTCTACGTTTGACACAAAATGTAAGTTTTGCTCACCAACTTTGAAGTCCTCTAAGGCATCACATACGAGTCGAGGACCAAGATCCGAACCACCAATTCCTATGTTAACTATGTCCTTGATATTTTTACCACTAAATCCCTTCCACTTTCCTGAATGGATACGATTGACCATTATCTCCATACGTTGGAGGCAATCTTTAACTTCATTATGCGGATTCTCATTGGCTGGTATACGAAGAGCAGTGTGCAAAACCTGACGATCTTCAGATGTATTGATTCTATCGCCTTCGAACATTGCCTCTATAGATTCTTCGAGGCGCATATCTGCTGAGAGTTCAAAAAGAGCTTTCAGCGTTTCCTGGTCTAGAAGATTTTTGGAGTAATCTAAGGTCAGGTGGTTATGCGATAGTGAAAACCGAGAAAAACGAGAGGAATCTCTAAAAAGACTATTAAGTCGGAAGCCTCTTTCTTTAAAAGATTCACTAAATTTTCTGAGTTTTCCCCATGCTTTGGATTGTGTTGGGCAGGTAATTTTTTGCACGACTGGCTTCAATTTTCTGTTACCGGTTGTTGATTAACCGTATCTCTTTTTGGCTTTCGTAGAAGCGCCAACCATCCGTCTTTTTTNANTATTTTGNNACAGTCTAAAAACGGNTGAAAGTGCTGCACGATTATATTGTTACTGTATTTTTCTGAACCGAAGTTCTCGGGTATTCCTTCCTTTGGATAATAAGCAGTTCCAAAAATCCAATCTAAGAAATTAAACTCAGCTGAGAAATTCTTATCGATCGCATCAGGATGATTCGAATGATGCCAACGATGGAATTTAGGATTGCTCATTATATAGCCCAACCAGTGCGGATCTCTTATATTCCCGTGCCCATATCTGCCCCAAAAGTCATTGAAGGAGACGAATAGAAAAACTATACCAGGGTCTGGTTGAAAATAGGTNACGAGCATGAGGTAGGGCGCGGCAAATAACGTTTTGTCTATAATATGAAACCTNCTGGTTGAAAAAGAATCTAAGTTAACAGAGCTATGATGGACTCGATGAAATTGCCAAAGCAGAGGAATTTTATGACAGGCAAGGTGAGCAAAGTAAAAAGTTACGTGGCCGAACATTAGAACGGCGAAACAGTTTATCGACCAATGCGCACTGNTAAGNGCACCGCGCAGATAGGGACCCTCACCTCCATGGGTTNCCGAATATGTAACGAGCCACGAAACTAATGCGGCATTTATCATTGTCCATAAATGGACCCGATGATAAGTGTGTATTAGATCATTAAGAATGCCCGGCCGAATGAATTTTTGCCCCTTTAGTGGCACNATTCTTTCAATAATAGGNATNAGCCATATCCACCCGTAGAGCGAAAGCATCTGGAACCACTCTTGTGTTGCAGGAGATATCGTCACTTTTAATTTTTTCGGTGTCTTAATTCTAGGGGCTAGTGCAGGGCTTTGAGGCCACTCTTNCTATTGAAACAAATAATTGATTCTGAGTAAAATTTTTGNNCCTCTCTATGCGCGTNTANCATTTGGCTTCNAGANNNAATATGTTCAGACTNGTTAATGTTGAACCTAAAGTCTTTTTTTTGTAGCATCCCCGCCCTGATGTGGTCTAATATAAAGACTAATGCCGCTATAGCTCAGCCGTGGTAGAGCAGCTGATTTGTAATCAGCAGGTCCCGAGTTCGACTCTTGGTGGCGGCACCAGAATAAAAAAAGGAGAACAAGATAGCTTGTTCTCCTTTTTTCCATCCTTGAACCCGATTTAATTTTCATTATTTTTGGTCTATGCTGAGCGCATTAAAATCCGATGAATCGGTCAATTATTTGAGTATTGAAACCAAGCCAAACTAGTATTAAGGAGCTGGTCAAAAACGTTAAATGGATCTGATATGAGCAACGATTCTAAAATCGCTTTCTGGGGAGTGGGTACCTCCAGAACACTCCGTCCAATCTGGGTAGCTGAAGAGTTAGGATTAACTTACAAAATACATCCCATTGGCCCGAGGACGGGAGAGACTCAAACCAAAAAGTATAGTGAGCTGAACCCTAAACGGAAAGTCCCTTTCTGTGAGGATGGTGATTTTAAGCTCTCTGAGAGTGTAGCTATCTGTAGATATTTAATTAGCACTTATGGAAATAGCACAACTCTGATGAAACCGCAGTCATCCAAGGATTTAGCTAAAGAGGATGAGTGGCTGAGTTATATCTATGGTGAATTGGACGAGACAAGCTTGTATGTAATGAGAAGACATCAAGGATTACCTGAAATATACGGAGAAGCACCTACCGCTGTCGATGCTGCAAGAACTTACGCGATGAGGCATTTAGATGTAATAGACGTTCATCTAAAAGGGCGAAGTTATTTACTGGCTGAAACTTTTGGCCTAACAGATATTTTTCTTGTAACGTGCCTAAATTGGGCAGAAAACTATGGAATACCCCTACAAGACGGTTTGAAACGATACAGAGATAGCATAACTCAAAGAGCACAATATAAAGCTGCAATGATAAAAAATAAGAAAAATTGAAATTATGTATAGGAGTTTTTGAATGGGACCACTTAATGGCATTAAGATACTAGATCTAACGAGCATGGTTTCCGGCCCCCTTGCGGCAACTATATTGGGAGATCAGGGAGCCGATGTCATAAAGGTAGAGCCAATCCACGGAGAACAACTCCGTCACTTGGGTGAGCCTCACAACGGCGTGCCTGCTTCATTTTTTTCCTGTAATCGCAACAAAAAATCACTGGCGGTTGATCTTAAGAAACAATCTGGTAAGGACATACTTTGGAAATTGATCGATTCAGCAGATGTCTTACTTCAAAACTTTAGGCCTGGCGCGATGGCTCGGATGGGTTTCGCAGAGTCTGATGTTCGACAAAGAAACAATAAAATAATCTATGTATCTATTAGCGGTTTTGGTAACAAAGGTCCTTTTGCCCACAAGCGGGTATATGACCCGATCATTCAAGGTCTATCCGGTGCGACAGACATTCAGGCGGACAGAAATACCGGGCGCCCTAATATGTTTAGAATTATCTTAGCCGATAAGGTTTCAGCGATGACGGCCGCACAGGCGGTGAGCAGCGCGTTGTTTTATCGCGAAAGAAATGGGCAAGGGCAGCATATAGAGTTGTCTATGCTAGACGCTACCTTAGCGTTTTTTTGGCCGGAAGGAATGACAGGTCTAACGTTTGCTGAGAAAGAGACTGACGTCAAAAAAACATTTTCTTCAATTGACCTAATTTATGAAACACAAGACGGTTATATCACGATTAGTGTGATATCCGATAAAGAGTGGAGTGGCATCTGTAAAGTTTTAAAATGTGAGGAGCTAATCCAAGATGAGCGATTTGCAACATCTCGCGCCCGGAGACAGCATGCAGATGAAAGACGGTCAATTTTAGGTGAGATGGTTAAGAAATGGACGAGTCAGGATTTGCTCAATAGTCTTGATGAGAACGATGTTCCTTGTGCTCCGCTTCTAAACCGCACGGAGCTGATGAACCATCCCCAAATAATTGAAAGTCAGACTATCCAAAGGTTGGTTTTCGAAGGATTTGGAGAGGTACGACAAGCGAGACCCGCGGCAAGGTTTCAATTGACTGAGAGCGAAATCCGATTGCCAGCACCTCAGTTAGGTCAGCATAGCTCAGAAGTTTTAACCTCCCTGGGTTATGATCAAGAGGCAATAGACGAACTAATTGCCAAAAAAACGGTATTACAAACGGACTGACTCATTTTGGGAAAAGACGGCTTCCTGTATATAGTAAAGCACCGTTGGCATCACAAATTTCCCCCAAGTTAGTGCGACAGCTTTTGTATCGAGCCTCAACTTTCTCGTTTGACACAAAAGTAAGTTCTAGTTTTGCCGTGCCAGGCCCTATAACTTGGTCTAAGGTGGCGGTATTGCCGAGTCTCCCGCCAAAATACGCTTTCCAAGTAGTTCCATCTTTTTTTAATTCAAGGTAGAGGAGACCCTCCAAACTTTCGTGTAAAGAATAGAAAGATGAACTCTTGTCATCTTGCCATAGTCCGTTGAAGGCCCCAGAGGCAGCTTGAAAATTTTTGGGTGTTATTGTTAATTTGTACTCCGTGATTGGTGCGGAATTTGAGCCTAAAACTGGGGCCACAAAAATGACAAACGTTCCTTTATCGGTTACCGGAATGGTCTTATCCACCGGACTGCCCTCTGAGGGACTCAGCGTTTCCTGGAATATTAGGTAGTTATTACGAGGCTCTTGGACACCAACCAGCCATTGATTTTCATTTTGACTTGAGTTGGGAGATTCAAACCGCAGGTTCAAATCTTCGGTTGAGTTAACAATCAGCTTAAAGTAGTCCCAGTCTTCGCTATTGGATAACCGGCCCGTCATCGCGACCCCAGAAGTTAGGGTGTCAGCCGAAATCTCAGAGTTGTTATTCTCTGATTCCAGATCAGCGAAGACCTTGAAATGAAAAATAACCATTAGTATGACAATCAGTTTTTTCAACATAGAGGCTCTGTGCATTATGCTTTAAATAATTAGTGCAATCCGATCACGGGTCCGAAGCTCGGCATTTTACACTCTGCGCTTTGATTTAATCTAGCACTTATCAAAGAGTCATGTATGAGCTTGTAGTCATTTCCTGATTCAATTATGCTTCCGTCCCTTGAAGAACAACCAAAATTATAGTGCTAGTAATTATGTTAGATGAACAGCAAATTCGCGAACTGGTTGCAACCTATGGGCCAGCAGTTAATGAGGGAAGGCCCATCACACAAATAATTGCTGATGGAGATCTTCCGCGTTTATCTGGAAGCAACATTCTTGAGGGTAAGGTTTCCGATTCAGTGTTTTCGGATACACTCGCCACAAAGGAAGGCGCACCTATCCGTCTGATGTTTCGAAACAATCGAATATCCACACATGACGTTAATCGGGGTGCAATTCCTTTTAAAGATCAAGTTTTAGCTTTCAATCACGATCATATGCTTCAGCTTGTTAAAGATATCCTTGGATCGTCACAATTCACGGTAACGGACTTGAAACCGAGTTCCACTGTAATTCCTGCTGAAAACTTAAATTTAATAATGTTAGAGAACGTTCTGCGTTTGTACATGGCTGAAAGTTCAACATCAACCTCGCTATATCAACACTGGCTTTCAGCTAAAGACCGTGGCGAAGACGTTTTAAGTTACGCCGGACATAAAATTAATGTGAAAGGACTCCATCCTAATGGAGTGCTTCCGTACTTGATGGATACGCCGAGCACCAAGGAAAAAATCGATAGAACAATTGATGCTAAGTACTTAATAGACAGCGGCGTCTGCACTTCTGAGCAGTATGACCAAATTAGGAACTCATCGCTCATGGCATTTGGAGTGGTCTCCAATTACTTAAATACAAAAGGCATGGTCCTTGTTGATACAAAAACAGAACATGGAATTAATTCCTCTGGGGAGATAGTTTCTGCAGATGAGCTTTACACAATGGATTCATCGCGATTTTGGAAGCTAGATGATAGTGGCAAGCTAGTGACAAGGGATGGCAAACCGGCGTCTTTTTCTAAAGAATTTGCGAGAGGGATGGTCAAAGAGAAAGATCAACAGTTTAATGAAGAGCAGTCTAATGAAATTGCAGTAAGGTACATCCAAGGATTGCAGCATCTTACGGGAGAGGAGTTTGTGCCCGACTTGCGTCCACGAGATGAAAGAATTATAGATTCAACCAATCTTATTCTAGATACGTTGCTCTAAAGGAAATGTTGCTCAGTGAATAGTTTGCTGCGGCTTTCTTTTCTCATTTATCGTTGGAGCTGATAATTTCGATTCTTGCGACACATAAGATCTTGTAGTAACCGGACTAGCTAGGTAGTCATTCAACTTTTCTAGAAAGTCAGCCATGTGTTCGGTCCGATAATGCTCTTGAAGACAGTCTGCGTTTTCCCATTCTTGCAGCAATATTACTTGGCAAGAGTCAGTGATGCCTTCATAGTACTCATAACTGACACACCCGCGCTCTTTCCGACACAGTCGAACCATCTTTTTCATAAGATTCATAACTGACTCTTTGTTGTCAGAATTCAATTGAAAAGTACTTTGAACCATTATCATGTCTTGGGTTGCCTCTCAAATTTTCTTTATCTTATATCTTAATAGGGTCAAACTCCAACTATTCAATGCTAAAGGCTGAACATTTATCAAAAGCAGTTTGCTTTTTGCAGGAAAAATCTTATGTCTTCAGATACCAAAGCTATCATATTGTGTTGTTATCACGCATGTTATTGATTTGGTCGTTAGTGAAACCCCATTTTTCTAATATTTCTTCCGAATTTTCTCCAATTAAACTTGCTGAGGATTGAATCTTGCCTTGGGTTCGACTGAATCTTGGCGCAGGAGCTGGCTGAGTAACACCTTCAAAGTCCACAAACGTGTCTCTTTCTTGATTATGTGGGTGATTTGGCGCTTCTTCTAGATCTAGGACGGGAGAGAAGCACACATCTGTTCCTTCCAGCAGCTCACACCATTGGTCTCTAGTTTTTGTTTTAAAAAGAATCTCCATTTTTTGTCTTTTTAACGGCCAAGCTTCTTGGTCTAGTTGTTCTTTGAAACTCTCGTCTGCAATTCCACATTTTTCAAGAAGAAGAGCGTAGAACTGTGGCTCTAGTGATCCTAATGAAATGTGCTTTCCATCTTTACATTCGTAACTACCATAGTAAAACGCACCTCCATCCAGTCGATTTTTATAGCGATCTGTCGTCCACATACCCATAGCCATCATTCCATAAAAGCCACTTAAAAGACTTGCTGTTCCATCGGTCATTGCAGCATCAATGATTTGTCCATTTCCAGAAGAATGTCTTTCCAATAGTGCAGCGAGTACGCCGCTGAGCAAGTACATTGCGCCACCTCCGAAGTCTCCAATCAAGTTCAGAGGAGGAGTAGGGGGTCTATCCGGATAACCCATAGAGCCTAAAGCTCCGGCGAGAGAAATATAATTTATGTCGTGACCTGCCGCTTGAGAAAGTTCGCCATGCTGACCCCAACCGGTCATCCGTCCATAAACTAGCCTCGGATTTTGTTTGAGACATGTCTCAGGCCCAAGACCTAGACGTTCCATTACGCCTGGGCGAAATCCTTCGATAACCACGTCGGACTTATCTATCAATTTTAGAGCGGTCTCCACACCTTGTTGATTCTTGAGATCAACAGCGATTGATTTACGTCCTCGAAAAAGCACATTAGCTCGATGGCCTGAACCCTTCTGACTCAACCGATCTATTCTAATTACCTCTGCTCCCATATCTGAAAGCATCATCGCACAAAATGGCACCGGTCCAATGGCCGCCATCTCTACCACTTTAATTCCCGCTAGAGGTCCCATAAATTAAACCTTTTTCACTTTGTTATGAGAAATAATAGTGCATCGGAAACTTAAAATATAGGACAACAGCACTATCAGATTTACTGGCCGCGTTTCCCTTTTAAATTGTGATCGATTATTCTTGTAGGTCGAAGTAGATTTTTTAAAGGTAGAGACATAATTATGGAATTGGCAAATAAAACAGCTTTTATCACTGGTGGCGCTTCAGGATTGGGGTTAGCAACCGCGCGGAACTTTGTAGAAGCTGGAGCTAATGTCACTCTATATGATATGAATGAGGAATCACTGGAATTAGCAGCTAAAGAATTCGGATCTAAAGCAAGTTGTTTCAGGGGCGATGTAGCTGATGAAGCTAGTGTTAAGGAAGCGATCAAAGAGACAATTTCTTCTTTTGGCTCCATTCATATAAACGTTAATTCTGCAGGTATTGGTGGTGCTGCTAGGACCGTTGGTCGTGATGGGCCTATGCCCCTTGAAAAATTTGAGCACATAATCAGGGTGAATCTAATAGGGACCTTTAATGTGCTTAGGTTGTGTGCTGAGGCGATGCAGGTCAATGAACCGCAAAATGAAGATCAGGAAAGGGGGGTTATCGTAAACGTTGCTTCCATAGCAGCGTTTGATGGTCAAACGGGGCAAGCAGGTTATGCCGCGAGCAAGGGCGGTATTGTCTCCATGACGTTGCCAATTGCAAGAGATTTGGCGAAAAGAGGTATAAGGGTTGTTACGGTAGCGCCAGGTATCTTTGAAACCCCGCTGTTGGCGGGCGCGCCAGATGANGTAAAAGAACCGTTGATTGCGATAACGCAATTTCCTAANAGACTGGGTAATCCAGAGGAATTTGCTGAAGAAGTAGCCCATATTGTCAATTGCAGTTACTTAAATGGAGAAGTTATTCGGTTAGATGCAGGTATTCGAATGCCGGCTATGTAAGAGTATAAGGAACATGACTTGTTCTGTATTAATTTAGCGAATTTATTGAGGTGATTTTGAATGAACGAAGCTTATATTGTTGGTGCGGTGAGAACGGCAACGGGAAGNAAAAAGGGTAGATTNAGTAATCTGCACCCGGTTGATATGGGAGCCATCGTCATAGATGAGTTAATTGATCAGACAGGNGTACCAACGAATGGTGTAGATGATGTTATTTTTGGAGTTGTGAGCCAGATCGGATCGCAAGCCGGTAATNTGGGGCGNAACGTAGCAATGTCCTCTAAATTGGATTTGGAGGTCCCAGGAACGACTGTGGATCGCCAGTGTGGCTCGTCTTTGCAAGCTATTCAGTTCGGTGCACAGGCTGTAATGTCNGGAACACAGGATGTCGTTATTTGTGGAGGGGTTGANGCCATGAGCACGGTTGAAATCGGGTCGAACATCCGAGATGGACTCGANCACGGCAGAGGAACTCCTAAAGGCGAGAGACTCGAACTTCAGTATCCCGGNATACAATTTTCTCAGTTCGATGGNGCAGAATTACTAGCGGAAAAGTATGAAATTACCAGGGACGAGCTNGATGCNTTTGGTCTCAAGAGTCATCAAAGGGCNTCCGAAGCGACTAAAAATGGACTTTTCAAGGATGAAGTAGTGCCGTTAAACATAAAGCTAGAGGATGGGTCTGCGGATGTACACGATATAGACGAAGGTATTCGCTTCGATGCNTCACTTGAGAGCATGCAAGGGCTTAATCCTCTTCGAGAGGGTGGAGTAATAACCGCCGGAACAGCGAGTCAAATTAGTGATGGGGCAGCTGCGGTGATGGTTGCNAACCGAGACGCAGTTGAAAGATATAATCTTCCAGTCCGCGCTAAAATTCATTCTCTAGCCGTNGTAGGCTCAGACCCGGTGATTATGTTGGAAGGTCCAATCCCGGCCAGTAAAAAAGCACTTGAGAAAGCGGGTTTAGAAATTGATGATATAGATTTGTATGAGATCAATGAAGCCTTTGGATCCGTGCCACTTGCTTGGGCAAANGCTATGAATGCGAGTGAGGATAGATTAAACGTAAACGGTGGTGCGCAAGCNTTNGGGCACCCACTGGGGGGCACCGGCGCCAAATTGATGACGACGCTNGTCAATGAACTAGAGCGCAGGTCTGCTCGATATGGATTGGTCGCAATTTGTGAGGGCGGTGGAACCGCGAANGCAATGATCGTTGAGCGCATGGNNCAACTACCTGAGTAAAAGAGGNATTTATGCTATTCGATAAAGNTCAATCACCGTGGATGGATGAAGANCTCTCCATCATGCGAGGAGCAGTNCGTAAATTCATCGAAAAGGAATTTACCCCAGTNGCTAAAAAGTGGGAAGAACANGGGTTTGTTGANCGGGAAGCCTGGTTAAAAGCGGGACAGTCGGGATTACTTTGCGCTTCGATACCCGAAAAGTGGGGTGGTGGAGGTGGTAACTTNAAGCATGAAATGGTCCTNGTTGAGGAGCTGGCATACGCTCATGTAACCGGTTTTGGTAACGGTGTACATTCNGGAATAGTNGCTCACTACATCAATTCATANGGCACCGAAGAGCAAAAAGCTAAGTGGTTGCCAAAGATGGCGAGTGGTGAAATTGTATCTGCAATNGCGATGTCTGAGCCGGGCACAGGNTCCGACTTGCAATCTGTGGCAACAACAGCGGTGAAAAATGGNACNGGGGAGTATGAATTAAACGGTCAGAAGACGTTCATCACAAACGGAATGACTGCTAATTTGATTTGTGTTGTCGCCAAGACTGATCCTACTGAAGCGGCGAAGGGAGTATCGCTCATCATGCTAGAAACAGAGAATGTAGAGGATACGGGAGGTTTTAAGAGAGGCAGAAATCTAGAAAAGTTAGGGATGAAGGCACAAGACACNGCAGAGCTTTTTTTTGACAACGTGAGGATTCCAGCGGAGAACCTTTTNGGCACTGCGGAAGGNAAAGGATTCATTCAGTTAATGGAGCAGTTGCCTCAAGAGAGATTAATCATTGCGGCGGGGGCTTGTGCCGTTATTGAGTCGGCTTTGCAAATCACGTCAGAATACGTCAAGGAACGCAAAGCGTTCGGNAAAAGGATTTTGGATTTCCAAAATACGCAATTNAAATTGGCAGAGCGACTCACTGAAGCAAAGCTTGCCCGCACATTCGTAGATCAGTGTGCTATGCAGTTGGCAGATGGCAANTTGGATGGTGCAACAGCTGCCATGGCTAAATGGTGGACTACGCAAAAACAATGCGAAATTATNGATGAGTGTCTTCANTTTTTTGGTGGCTACGGATACATGATGGAGTATCCAATNGCAAAAATGTATGCCGATAGCCGAGTGCAAAAAATCTATGGCGGCAGTAATGAGATCATGAAGATGCTGATTGCACGCGAGATTTAGCTGGTGTTTGCGANCCTCANATTAAAATCATCTCAAATCGGGTAACTGGTAACCGTCTTCATCCATCTTAGCTCTTATCGCTTTCTTGTCGATTTTTCCGGTCGAGGTCAATGGTATATTTTTTGTTTCAATAATCTCGTCCGGGAGTTGCCATTTCGCAAAAATACTGCTGCAGTGCTCAATCACAGCATCCGAATTCAGCTCTACCCCATCGCTCATTATGACTAAAGCAACTGGACGCTCATCCCACTTTGGATGAGGTCTAGCCACCACGGCNGCCTGTGCCACCCCTGGCATGGCCACGATATGATTCTCTAAATCCACTGACGATATCCATTCCCCACCGGACTTTATCAGATCTTTTGATCTATCAGCGATCATAACGTATTGTTGGGAATCGATTTTTGCAACATCACCAGTGACTAACCAGCCATCATGAAATTTATCTGGTTGCGGATCGTTATAATACTCGGACGCGATCCATGGTCCTTTTATGCAAAGCTCACCAACTGCTTCTCCATCGTGAGGTAAGGCATTCCATTCCTCGTCAAAAATCTCTATATCTAGACTTGGCATAGCGAGACCAGCTTTTGCAATATTTTCGAACTGCTCATCTTCAGTAGTGCCTAAGTGCGATCGCTTTGCTACTTTTCGGGAAACCGTGCCGAGCGGGTTAGTCTCGGTCATACCCCATCCTTGAATCATCTCGACTTTGTAACTTTCCCAGTACCAGCGCATCATCTCAACCGGTGGAGCAGATCCGCCGCAAGTGAGCCGACCAAGTTTACTTAAGTTGTACTTACCCTCGTTAGCTTCTAGTTCTGCTCGGACTCCCTGCCAGATGGTTGGGACCCCGGCAGAAATTGTAACTTCCTCATCCTGCATTAAATTAAGGAATACGTCAGGAACCATAAAACGGTGAGGCATTACCTGCTTGCAGCCCAGCATAGAAGCCGCATAAGGAAGACCCCATCCCATTGCATGAAACATTGGGACGATTCCAAGGAGGGAATCTAAGCTTGATAAACCTAAAGCGTCCGGTAAGGATTCTACGAGAGTGTGCAGATACGTTGACCGGTTGGTATACATGACTCCTTTTGGTTTGCCAGTGGTCCCTGAGGTATAACAGAGACCCATCGGCGATGTTTCATCGATATCAGGCCAGTCATAAGTTTCAGGTTGCCCTTTAATAAAGTCATCATAATCGATCTGATTCTCAAAAGAGCTTTCTCCATTTTCGCCGTGTCGGCAAATTACCAATAATTCTACGCAAGGAATTTTCCCCCAAAGAGGTTCCAATAGGGGTAGGAGATCTTCATCAGCGAAGATAACTTTATCTCCTGCATGATTTATTATGTATTCCAAGTCAGCAGGAGACAGTCTGATATTTAAAGTATGAAGAACGGAGCCCATAGACGGTACCCCTTGATAGAGCTCTAAATGGTAGTAGTTATTCCACATAAAACTACCAACTCGATCGCCAACTTTAATGCCATGGGCACGCAACGCGTTTGCAACTTGATTCGCCCTAGCCCATGTCTTGCCTAAGGTCTGTCGATGAGTCCCGTTAATTTGCTGCGTGACGACTTCGACCTCGGGATCTAAGAGGGCACCACGGCCTAAGATACGGGACATCAGTAGAGGTGTATTCTGCATGGTCATGGATTGTTCCCCCATATTTTGGACTAGTTCTGTAATCAAAGCGGAAGAGGAGCATATCGGATAATGAGGTGAATGATCAAATCTGAAATGCGTTTTAAGGTGCAACAAAATCTCCGCGTTGAGGTCAAAGCACGTTGTCCACATGGCTATGCGAAACGGCTTCGAGCTAGACAGCACCAAAAGAGCGGTTTATTCTCTTGGCTGCCTGTATTTAGAATGGGGAAAAACATGATTAGCGCTAAAGAGCATCCAAAAAAAACAGTCTCTGTAAATGGAAAGACAATGAGTTACGTGGAAATGGGAAAGGGAGATCCCATAGTGTTTCAACATGGAAACCCGACCTCATCATATCTTTGGCGAAACATAATGCCCCACCTTTCTGATCAGGGGCGTTGCATTGCTATTGACCTTATAGGAATGGGTGATTCTGACAAATTGGAAAATTCAGGGCCTGATCGATATACCCTTAAAGAACATCGGACATATTGGGATGCTGCTCTTGAGGCACTTGGTGTCGAGGATAATGTAACATTCGTGATACACGATTGGGGTTCGGCCTTAGGCTTCGATTGGGCCAACCGCCATCGAGAGTCGGTCATGGGGATTGCTTACATGGAGGCAATAGTTATGCCGGTAACTTGGGATCAATGGCCGGAGGCTGCTAGGGGAGTCTTTCAGGGATTTAGATCTTCTGCTGGCGAAGAAATGGCTCTAAATAAAAATGTATTTGTCGAAAAAGTTCTACCTGGTTCTATCCTTCGTGAGCTATCTGAAGAGGAAATGAATGCTTACAGGAAACCTTTCCTCAATGAAGGAGAGGACAGACGCCCCACTTTAACCTGGCCTAGACAGATCCCTATCGAGGGCGAGCCTGCTGACGTTGTAGAATTGGTGGCCAGTTATGCTAATTGGTTGTCACAGTCTAGTATCCCTAAATTATTTATTAACGCAGAGCCTGGTGCGATCCTGATAGGCGAGCAGAGGGAGTTCTGCCGCTCTTGGGCAAATCAGGAAGAAGTAACTGTAAAAGGAAACCACTTCCTTCAAGAGGATTCCCCAGACGAAATTGGTATTGCCATTGCGGCTTGGCGAAAAAAAATGCAAGGTTAATTTAAAAGTGCGTAATACTAATTTAGATCTTAGAGTTTTTTCGATTCACGCAGCAACCACTTTGCTACTGTTTAGTGGGATTTCCAACTTTACTCTGTCCCAGGATTCATCAATTGAAGTGAATATTGTTGGGTCCTGGGTAATTAATGACGACCTNAGTGACAACACAGATGATCAAGTTGAGAAAGCGATAGAAGCTGCAGGAGGTGACGGNGGNCGCGGCTTTTTTAATAGGAAAGAAGATTTTTATNGNGGNGGTCCACCAGAGCATGAACTGTATGATCGGTTATCGTACGACGACNNTTTATNTATAGAGCACTCTGATCCAGAGATCAGGTTTACTTATGAAGATGATTANCTTCGAATTTTTCATACAGATGGTCGCAGGAGAANGAGCACTGCTAATGACTTTTTTGAGGGCGGCGGCACTGATTGGTCTGANGGGGGCTTTGAAGGTGGAACTTTGGTGGTAGAAGCTCGCCCTCGAGACGGGGGCTACACGATAGAGACATACAGTTTAGTCGATGGAGGTAATCGNCTNCGGATAGAGATGGTTATTCAACCACTATCTTTTGGTAGACCTATAGAGTTAGTTCGATATTTTGACCGAGTGCAATAGTCTATCTTAGTCTGATTATTTCTTGCTCAACTTCTTCTATCCGGTCCTTTCCAAAGAACATCTCCTCTCCAACGAAAAATGTTGGTGAACCGAAATTTCCCTTTTGAACGGAACTAGACGTGCTGTCNATGAGTAACTGCTTAATCTCTGAAGATTGGCTTGCAGATATAATCTCTTCTGCGGGAAGACCATGCTCTTTGAGGACCTCTTGTATGATAATAGGATCGTCCATCTTTAGACCTTTCTCCCACATTGATTGATAAACTATCTCAATATAGTNTGCCTCAAAATCTTTNNCCGCAGCATAGCANGCCCCACGCATGATATGTAGAGTATTAACAGGAAAGTGCGGGTTGCGAATGTACTTATTTATCGCATGCTTTTGGATAAAGCGTTCGGTTTCTCTGGCGAAGTACTCTTTCTTATTCTTGACCTCCGCGAATTGTTCCATTGGTGATTTGTTATTAGTTGCCTTGAACACTCCGCCCAGCAGAATGGGCACATACTGAAATTTTATGCCCGTTCTACTNTCAATTTGTGGAATTACCCGATGACAGAAATAGGANTTGGGACTACCAAANTCATAATGAAATTCTGCAATAACTGNCATNGAGCTGNAACCNCTTTAGTTTCTCACGTACTTTGTGACTTTCTGATCGCCCACCGATGCNCCCCANATNACACCGTTATCATCNATNCCAATGCCNTCNGGNAANCTNGTTNCACCATGCGGATTTGGGTCTGGGATGAAGTCGGTAATTTCTCCGTCNAAGGTGCCAACGTAAATGCCNCGNTGCCAGCCGGGNTTGTAGCCATATTGGNCTATTGCGGCCCTTGACTCTGAGTCGACCACNTAGAGCATATCGTCGTGNATTCTTATNCCGCTGGGTCTGCCCCAGTGNGCCCAAATGGCTAGCAGTTCTCCNGATGGTGAGAGGACCTGCAAGCGATTNTTTGTTCGATCACCGACATAGATTTTTCCTTGAGAATCCACAGCAATAGCATGAAGACCTTCAAATTCGAGAGGGCCATAGCCTTGAGATCCCCATTCTTCTATGTATTCACCTTCTGCAGTTAGATGAAGCACACGGTGATTAGAGTCAGGGCTGATNTGACCGTCGATAACATAAAGTGAGCCATCTGGTCCTATTGCTAGATCTGATGGTTCATTGAATAAATCTGGGCTGTCCCCCCTGATTCCAGGTTGTCCCAGTTCAATAAGAATTTCCCCACGCTGGTTNAACTTGAAAATTTGATTACCTTTTTCACCGTCAATTACACCCGCGTCTATTATCCAGAGGTTATCGTCGTCGTCGACAATAATTCCGTGAGGCCAGACGAACATGCCCGCACCAAAGCTAGTTAAAATCTCGCCGTCGGGGTTGAACTTTAATACCGGGTCCACATTGTTTTCTGAGCATGCCCCCTGATTGCCTCCGCATCGCTCAAAGACCCAAATGTTACCTTGAGAATCGATGTCTATCGCGTTGCCAGAGCCCATACGCCGGCCATCTGGCATCTGCACAAGATTTTCATACATCGTATAATTATTCGGNTANTNNGGGAGTACGGTGTTTTGCTGCGCATAGCCGCTGATAACCAAAATATTCGACACGAAGAAAAGAACTAAAGTCTCGACTCTCTTGGGTTTCATGAAAAATTCCTCATTGATTGTCTCGTAAGCTAGATTAAATCCTAGTCCATAGTCTAAGTTCAAGTGTCTATTTACTAAGAGCGGGCAAATTAAATTTGAAATAGTCTATTAAATTTAATTGCCCACCCCTGATTTCGTAACTCAAAGCTGTCCGGCCTATCGAAGGGATTCGTATCCCTATCATCACTATATACTATGAAGAGCTCGCTTCCCGGAGACCACTCCCAGCGGAATCTCAAATTACTGCTTAATGAGTGCTGGGTAGAGTTATATTGAACTAGTCCGCTAAAATACATACGTGGCGATATGGTATAGGTGACCCTGAATCTTCCCAGCTCTGTTCTAAAGTTTCCCTCTGGAAGTTTTACCTCGTTGAAAGAGTAGCTTGGTTCGACTGACAGTTGGGGAGATAATTCGATGCTCCCACCGCTGATTCCAATGGCAGAATTCGTGCCGCTCCAGAAGTCACCAAAGCGATAAGATAGTCTTCCGCTAACATTCCGCTGAGGCCCCAACGAGTATGAAATCTCAGAACTACGAAAATCATAAGTACCAGGTTGCAGTGAGACTTTTGGTGCAATTCGAAAAGCTCTTGTTAGCATTTCAAACTCATCGCGATTAGTGAAACGGAATTGATCGCCGCTCTCAAATTGCGTATTGAATATAAATTCATGCCTTCTGGTCTCAAGCTCACCAGATGAGGCTGACCAATAGGAGCGCGTCTGCGCTTCAAAGCTAAATTGTCTGACTGATTCGATTGATGCTGGTCGCGGGCTGAATCGCACATTACCTTCGTACTGTTTAAAGTTATTGCGTCTTTTAAAGCCAACTTCGGGATTGAAATTGTCTTCAACCACTAAATAACCAGACCTAAACCCATACCGGTCGCCGTTGTAATTAAAATT
>PBXX01000015.1 GCA_002727755.1 Gammaproteobacteria bacterium
CCAGCAAAAAGAAATCTTCTCGTTTCCACTCTGTTCTCCCATTGCCACGCTATCCATACAGTACCCGTAGGTTTTCCTGGGGTCCCACCTTCTGGGCCAGCAATACCACTGATAGCTATTGCGATGTTTGTTTTACATGCCGCTATTGTGCCCGCTGCCATAGCCTTGACAACTTCTTCACTCACTGCGCCAGGTCCTTCTGGGTAAAAATGCCCCGAAGGCACTCGGAGTAATTCCTGCTTCGATTCGTTAGAGTAAGTGACAAATCCTGATTTAAACCATGCAGAACTTCCCGATTGACTAGTCAGAACTTGAGCCAACCAACCACCTGTGCACGACTCAGCAGTTCCAATAGTAAGTCTTTTGGATTGAAGACAATTTACAACCTCTAAAACCTTTTCATGGGAAATCTCAGGAATGGCCATTAAATAATCTTATCGATTACAGTCAAATAAACCAAGAGTAACTTCCTTGGTAGACTTGGTAAGAGATCAAATATTTATGTCCAAGAAGAAGGCTAAACGATGTAAAATCCACACAAATATAATTTTCTTTGGCCTAAAAATTGACGACAAAGCAAGTCCACACACCAATGATGCAGCAATTCCTCCGTATCAAAGCGGAGAATAAGGAGACCCTGCTATTCTATCGCATGGGCGATTTTTATGAGCTTTTCTATGAAGACGCAGAAGTTGCCTCTGAAATCCTGGACATTGCTTTAACATCCCGCGGAAAATCAAATAATCAACCTATACCAATGTGCGGGATTCCATACCATGCTGCAGACCGTTACCTCGCCAAATTAGTTAAAGCTGGGCGCTCTATTTCGATCTGTGAACAAATTGGTGACCCAGCAAAAAGCAAGGGGCCAGTTGAGCGCAAAGTCGTCCGAGTGATAACCCCTGGTACTGTGAGCGACGAATCTCTATTAGATGAAAATCACGATAACGCACTTGTAGCGGTAAGCGGTGCTCAAACGCTCGCAAATAAAAAAACTGTTTTCCAATATGGAATCGCCTACATGAATATCAGTAGCGGACGATTTATCATATCAGAGGTATTAGGCTACGAGGCTCTCTTAAACGAACTTGAACGAATCAGACCCGCTGAATTACTCTTACGTGATGACCTGCTAGAANCCGATNGTGCAATGCCAAAATGCACAATTCGTAAAATGCCAGTTTGGGAATTCGAGTACGATACAGCAAGAATATCTCTCTGCGAGCATTTTCAAGTCAAAGATTTATCCATCTATTCGTGTGATAACTATACAACTGGAGTAGAAGCTGCTGGTTGTCTATTAAACTATGCCAAGNAAACACAGAAAGCTGAACTACCACATATCCAAGGAATTAAGATTGAACAGCCCGGAGACAGCGTAATTCTNGACGCAGCCAGCAGAAGGAATCTTGAAATTGATTTTAATCTTGCCGGTGGTCGAGAAAATACTTTAATTTCAATTATTGATTCAACAAACACTCCGATGGGGAGGCGTCTTTTATCACGATGGCTGAACAGGCCATTAAGAGAATGCACTGAACTGCGAACTCGACAACAGATAGTGGATAGTTTTATTGCAGAGTTTCGTTTTGAGAAGATCAGGGAATTAATGAAAGGCTTTGGTGATTTAGAGCGAATAGCTGCCAGGATTGGTTTGAGAACGGCGCGTCCTCGCGACCTAACNACAATGCGATACTCCCTGGGGTTACTTCCAAAATTACAGACAATTCTCAAAGAGATTAACTCCNCCGAGACATCCTNTTTAGCGCGCAGAGCTCGAGAATTTTCGACACAATTAGATTTACTAAAGCGTGCTATAAAAGAAAGTCCCTCATCTGTAATTAGAGAAGGTGGTGTTATTGAGGANGAGTACGATCAAGAACTCGATGAACTTCGAAATCTNAACCGTAATGCTGGTCAATTTTTAATTGATCTAGAGCTTAAAGAGAAAGAAAGGACAAACTTAAGCACCCTTAAAGTGGGCTTCAATCGAATTCATGGCTACTACATCGAAATAAGTAAGGAGCAAGCAAAAGCCGAATTACCTCCAGAATATATTCGCAGACAAACCCTAAAAAATGCTGAGCGTTTTATCACTCCAGAGTTAAAAACTTTTGAAGACAAAATTCTCAGTGCTAATAGCAGAGCNTTAGCTAAAGAGAAGACACTGTATGAAGAGTTGCTTGAGATTTTAGCAAAGGACTTATCGGATCTNCTTATCTGTGCCGAGTCGCTTGCCGAAATAGACGTGTTGAATTCTTTTGCAGAGAGAGCANCAAACTTNAACTATTGTAANCCAGAAATTAGTGAAGAACCTGGTCTTNGCATCGAGAANGGGCGACACCCAGTGGTTGAGGAAACAATTGCGTCTCAATTTGTCGATAATAATCTTCATCTCAATGACAGNCAGAAAATGTTAATTATTACTGGACCGAATATGGGAGGAAAATCGACCTACATGAGACAAACTGCCNTAATCGTCCTCATGGCACTCACTGGAAGTTATGTACCAGCNNCCAGAGCTGTCATCGGNCCAGTCGATAGAATATTTACTCGTATTGGTTCATCTGACGACTTNGCCGGGGGGCGCTCTACATTTATGGTTGAAATGACAGAAACCGCGACTATTCTANGAAACGCGACGAATAATAGTCTCGTCCTNATGGATGAAATAGGAAGAGGAACAAGCACCTTTGATGGGCTGTCTTTGGCCTGGGCAGCTGCTATATATATGGCAGAGCNNATTAAAGCGTTCACNCTTTTTGCAACCCATTATTTTGAGNTAACAGCCCTACCAGATTNATCCCATAGCGTGGCCAACGTGCACCTTGATGCGGTTGAACATGANAAGGGAATTTTATTTNTACATAAGGTTAAGTCAGGCGCTGCGAACCAGAGCTATGGCCTTCAGGTCGCAAAATTAGCCGGCATACCTCCAATAGTTATTAAACAGGCGCAAGANAAGCTNGAACAATTAGAACTAGAAAGCGACCAAAAANATCCCCAACGCCAAGTGGANCAAAAAGATTTTTTCGAAACTGAGATGCACCCAGCCCTCGAGCAATTAGAGGAAATAGATCCCAATCTAATCACGGCTCCAGAGGCCCTCACCCTGCTGTATGAATTGAAATCAAAATTATCAAATAAATGAGAATTAACTAAAAAAATGTTATGATCGAACGATAAAAAAAGGTGTTTTAGGGAGTAATGATGACATTTGTAGTAGGCGACAATTGTATAAAATGCAAACATACTGATTGCGTAGAGGTGTGTCCTGTTGATTGCTTTTATGANGGGCCTAATTTTTTAGTCATCCATCCTGATGAATGTATAGACTGTGCTTTATGCGAGCCNGAGTGCCCAGTAGACGCGATTTATGCCGAAGATGAGCTGCCAGAGGATCAGCAAGAATTTCTCGAANTAAATGCCGAACTAGCNGAAAAATGGGTAAATATTACAGAAAAGAAAGATGCACTGCCGGATGCTGAGGAATGGGCAGACAAAACGAATAAACTCCAGCATTTAGAAAGGTAAACCAAACTCTAAAATCGTAAACAATCTAATTTCGATTGCTTTAAACTCNANTAGGGACTTGGCAATATTNCCAAGNGATCTGTAGGCTTNCCATCNAGNCGAATCTCAAAATGCAATATCGGATCTCCTTCCGGATTATTCCCAATCTCAGCAATTTTTTGACCTTTATCTACGGTATTCCCTTCAGTCACTAGCACCCTACTATTGTGTCCGTATGCACTTAAATATCGTTGGCCATGACGAATTATCAACAGATTCCCAATACCCTGGACATCATCACGGCCAGAGTAAACAACTTCACCTTTATTGGCAGCAAAAACAGGATCACCAAACCTCCCGCTGATATCAACACCCTTATTCTGACCCAGTATGAATCTTTCCACGATTGTCCCTGAAGATGGCCATCCCCACCCTTGCTCAGCGTCCCTGCCGGCAATTGATTCTCTAACTATACCACCAGCTTGAGTTGATGCTCCTTGCGTTCTCGCTACCGAATTGTTCGGCGCATCTACCCCCAAGCTATTATTACGCATACTTTGCAAATCAGAAATGTCCCGCACATCTAGGTTTAGCTCCTGATCTACGAAAATTGTGTAAGGCGGTTTTAACTCATTCGCTATAGCAAGTGATCGAAAATCAAGATCAAATCTAAATGCTATCGAAATTAGGTTATCGCCGCTCTGAACTCTGTATATTCTATTATCAGAATCGATGTTAGAAAAATCTGTTAATCTAGAATTCGTTCTATTGTTTAGATCAAGCTCGGAGTTTACGACTATGATTGGGTTTCTAATTAACAGTTCTTCACTTCTTTCAGAGACCGGCGCAGAAAAATTGCTTGCGCAAGAGCAGAGCATGAGAAAAAAAAAGGCATAAAATGTAGCCTTTAGCATACAATGCTCATATAGTTTTAAAATCAGACTCCCCTGCAGCGTAAGTCTCACGTTATTATCCTTACGCACTTTTATCAAACAAGAAAACTTTAAGGTAGACAACTAAGGCTATCGATAAAAAAAATGCTGACAAAGACTCTATAAACATCATTGTATTACCGGTAGCCTCAGTATAATTCGATGGTAGAAGAATCAAATTTTGATACATATTCTCGCTAACAAGTCCAACCTCACCTCCTCTCTCCTGCTGCTTCCAGGGCCATAACATAGGCAAGGAGCCCACTAATAATCCATTTATTAACGCATAAGTGCTCTCTCGTAAACTACGCAAAAGAAAGAGTAATAATCTCGAGAAAATAGCGAGTCCGGTCAAACATCCGAGACAAAACACAAAGATAAAAGAAAGATCCCAGTTGACCAAAGCAGCTAAAATAAACTCATATGCCCCTAAGATAATTAGAATAAGCGCCCCAGAAAGGCCTGGAAGAATCATCGCACTTATCGCAAAAAACCCGCATACAAATATATAAGAAAAGCCAATTTCAGAAACAGAAAAATTGAAATTAATGAGTGCGGCGGAGAAAATAACTCCCATAACCCATGTCGCCCAATTCCAAAAATTTTTTTTGGAAAATTCCTTGCCTAATATCCAAACTGAAGCTAACACTAATCCCATAAAAAATGAATAAAGAGGCTCCGGAAACCCTCTCAATAAGAACAAAATTGTGCTTGCAGATATGAAAATGCCTAAAGCTATCCCAAGAGCCAATGTAATTAGAAAAGTGCCATCCATGTCCCGCCAGGCAGTCAATCGACGATCAGTAAACAATTGATATAGACTTATAAAATTGATCGACTTAATAGCTAAAACTAAACGTTCATAAATATTGGTAAGTAAAGCGATAGTTGCTCCGGATACTCCAGGAACAGAATCACTTAACCCCATCGCAAAACCTTTTAAAAAAATCATAAGGCAAGAATTCAACACATCAGACTTATTTTGATCAGCCAAACTTACCTCTGTGTTTGAATCTTTCGAACAGTGAGACATTTAATCTATCCGAGACAATTAAGAGTGGACCTGCCCCGTTAGCAACGGGACGAAACGAACGGAACCCAAATTTTCTGTGCGAATGTTTTGGCCCGACTTAACAATATGCTTCAAATCTTGTTGATTATCTACA
>PBXX01000016.1 GCA_002727755.1 Gammaproteobacteria bacterium
TGTATAAAATAGGTAAATATTTGAAATTATTGAAAATTTTAAATTTTAACAAATATCCTTCTAAAAAAGATTTTCCTCGTAAAAGGCTAATTCGCTGTTTAAGGCCTTAATTTGATTAGCTGGCTTGCGAAAACCATGACCTTCATCGTCAAAGCATAAAATTTGTGTTTCTGAATTTCTTTTGACTAGTTTGGCGTAAAGCGTATCCGCTTGGTTTGGCGGAACTATTTTGTCTAGTTTCCCCTGGAGAATTAAAACCGGCGCAGAGATTTTTTGAAGTTTGTTAATTGGTGAACGATCTTTATAAAGATCAATTTTATCAGGGTAAGGGCCAATTAATCGTTCCAGGTAACGAGACTCAAATTTATGGGTATCCTTTGTTAGTAACTCTAGGTCGGCGATTCCGTAGTAGCTAACCCCGGCTGAGAATAAATCTGAATCTGCAAGACATGCCAGAACCAAATATCCACCCGCGCTTCCGCCGCGAATTGCTACTTGATCGGCGTTAGCTAGATCGTGTTTTACGAGATGTTCAACGGCGTTGATAGTGTCTCTTACGTCATTAATTCCCCACTGCCCGTAAAGTTTTTTTCTGAAGGCTCTTCCATAACCAGTCGACCCCCTATGATTCAAATCGAATACCGCAAAACCTCGACTGGTCCAGAATTGATGCATAGGATTAAAAGCTGCCTGTGCAGTACCAGTGGGACCTCCATGCACGTTGATTATCACAGGTGGTAATGTATCTAGCGGTAAATTTTGTCGATTATTTTTAGGTCCATAGTAGATTCCAAAGGCTTGATCACCGCTGTCGGTTTGAAAAGTTAAATGTTTAGGTTGCGCTATGATAGTTTCATTAAAGCAAGCAGGGATTTTTGGTTGAATCAAGGGAGCTTTGATTGCGGCAGTAAGTTGTTTCTTGCTCTCGCAATAGATGCCAGCATAATTTTTTTTATCGGCTGCCAAGTAGAATAGATGTTGTTCAGAGGACACGATGTCGTCTAATGAACCTAACTGTGCATGGATAATTTTTTCTGTTTTTTGTTCGAGGTTAACGAGATGAAGCCTCCACTGACACGATTCGACCACTGAGATAGCGACCTCGCATGAATTTATGACGGAGAAGTTTCTTTTTCCAGTCACCCAAGGGGGACCGCAACAATCTGCTTCGATTTGATAGACATTCTCGCTTTTAAGGTCATTCTGCTCGAAGCTCAAATCACAGCTTCGCAGATTCCAATAGCCAGATTCGTCACTGAGAAAGAAAAGTTTTTTGCTTGTTACAAAGAAAGGCTGCGTTTTTGAGGAATCACCATTCCCATCTACCTTTTGGACATCATAAAGATGACCTTCATCNGCTATTTTTGCAACTATNAGTTCGGTATTGTCCCATGGCATGTTGGGATGCTGCCAAGCAGTAAATGCTAAATTTTCTCCATCTTCAGAAATATTTGGCGAAGACAAAAAGTCAGANCNNTCAAAAAGAGTGGTTTGGNNTTCTGNACNAGTTGGNAATTCNACCGNATTGAGCGNNANNGNAATTAANGAGTTTTTTGCTTCNTCCACACTCGTTTTNATAAATCGGTGGTCCTCTCTCACAGCTATTAANCGATTTCGTTTTCNATCGATANTGAGATCAGCATATCGCACTTTGTCGCCGNGAGAATCAGTNANNGCGACTGGTGNAGAAAAAGTATTGGATGNTGANAGGAATGANTGTGAGTAGATCTCNTGNTCATTGAANTTNCAGTAAAAGATATCGTNACCATCTGCNGTGAANGGTCTTCCNCCGTATTCATGNANTTTACTTCGAATNTTAAATCCTTTAGGAGAAACTCTTTTTGTNACNGAGTTGGTATCAGAGTACATNAAGACATTNATATTCCCTTCACTGGGTTCGGTTATAAGAAAAAGTAATCCATCCTTCCATGCTTGCAGATTAGAAATAGTTTTTNTGCTTTCAAAAATAGATTCTGAATTTATAGGAGAGTCCCAGAGAATTGGTGTTGCGGTCTTCATAATACTAAGAGCCTAAATTGTTGAATGTGCTTTTGAGGGTTTCTTAACCATGCATTTTCCCTCGGGTCGCAGATAGGATAGCACCTAACATACAAAGGCTTCCTGCGATTAAAAAAGAGAGTTCTATTGCCTCCAATAGAGACGGAAAAATTTCTCTTGTTATGAGTTGATCGCCAACNATAAATGACATTGAGAAAGAAACGAGNAAGATACTACTAAGTTGCCCAAGATTTCGGGTTGATGCTGCCGTGCTGGCGGCGAGACCATAATTCTCCTTTGTCACTGAGCTCATTATTGCATTGGTATTTGGGGATGAAAAAAGACTAAAACCGATTCCCACTAAAACCAAAACGGCAATGAAGTACANGGATACATCAGATGACGCTAAAACACTGAGTGNNAATAGACTGCAACTAGCTATCAACATTCCAAGAGTCGCCAAGAGGCGAGGCTCGATAACATCAGATAGTTTTCCTGAAACTGANGAAAGAATTGCCATAGTGGCAGGTTGGAGGCTCATTATTAATCCAGCTTGACTCGCTGATAGNTGTTTAAGATCTTGAAGATAAAGGCTAAGTATAACGACATTCGAGTACGTGGCGGAATACATCATGTAGGACGCGAGACAAGATTTAGTCAGCATTTTGTTGTTTCTGAAGATTCGTAAATTCCAGATTGGAAACGAGTGTTTCAGNGAATGACTCACAAATAGTGCGACTGTGATTAAAAAGAGACTTAGGAGTACTAGGCTGTTTGAATTGGGTAGGCTGCTAACACCAAAACAAAGCAGGACTATTGATGCCATGTAGAGTGAAGCTCCGGTTTTGTCGAACTTAAACTCTTCTAANAGTCTGCTTTCTGAGTCATTTGGAACTTTGTGAANTAGGACCAAAATTATTAGTGCGAGAGGCAAGTGTAGAACGAAGTTAAGCCTCCAACTCAAATATTCCATTATTATTCCACCCAGGGACGGCCCTACAGCGAGCCCTAAATAGACGGCAGAAAGTGTTATCCCGATTGCTTTTCCCCGTTCTTTAGCCGGATAAACCGAGCTCACCAATGCTGTTTGTGTCGCATATAGCATGGCTGCTCCAACTCCTTGAAGAAATCTACCAAGCATTAAGACAGTTCCTGAATTGGCAAACGCGACAAAAATTGAACTAAAACAGAGAACTAAAATGCCGACTAGGAAAATCTTTTTCTTGCCGAAGANGTCAGCGAGANTTCCAAAAATGAGAACAAACATTACGCTAGCCATTAGGTAAGACATTGGAATCCAAGCTATTTGAGTTGCACTTAAACTGAATTGGTTGGCAACAATCGGGATAGCGACATTAGTTGCAGAGAGCATAACTGGCATGCTAAAAGCGCTTAAACAAACTANGAGTAAAACGGTCGATTTTTCAGATAAGTGTCTTTCACTCATTGNTCTATNTTCTCTGAGTTGATCCTGATTTAGATATGAAGGCTACCTTCTTCTCAGTTATTGATCTAGGGCTTTGTCGATAGAGTCTGTGTAAATGTTAATTTGTAACGTTAATGACTTTTCAGGGGTTGAATGGGATACTGCATTGTAAAAGGTAAAGAGTATTTGCTGTTATGAGAACAAGAATCACAGAATCTTTGGGTATTGAGTTTCCAATCGTGCAGGGAGGCATGCAATGGGTGGGACTGGCTGAAATGGCATCCGCCGTTTCAAATGCGGGAGGTCTTGGCATACTAACCGGNTTAACCCAAACCAGCCCCGCTGAGTTAGTTNACGAAATCGAACGTTGTCGATCGATGACAGCTAAACCATTTGCCGTGAACCTCACGATATTGCCAACCATTAAACCTATACCGTANCAAGATTANGCTCAAGCTATAGTAGATTCTGGAGTAAAAATCGTCGAAACTGCTGGTCGTAACCCTGAACCATTTCTACCACTTTTTAAGAGTGCAGGGATAAAGGTTATTCACAAATGTACCTCTATAAGGCATGCCTTAAAAGCCGAGANGATAGGCTGTGATATGGTGAGTGTCGATGGTTTTGAATGTGCGGGTCATCCAGGAGAAGACGATGTAACAAATATGATACTCCTCCCTCTTGCGGCAAAACGACTGAAGATTCCTTTCCTTGCCTCTGGTGGCTTGGGTGATGGTAAGGGTCTTGCTGCAGCTCTTGCAATGGGGGCAGATGGCATTAATATGGGCACAAGATTTATGGTCACCAAAGAAGCGCCAATACATGAAAAAGTGAAGCAAAAAATGGTGGAGGCAACTGAACTTGATACCTCTTTGATTTATCGGACATTGAGTAACACTGCTCGTGTTTTTAAGAACAGTGTGGCGCAGCAAGTTATAGATATTGAGTCAAGGCCAGGTAAAACCCAATTTGAAGATCTCCAGTCACTAGTGCAAGGTGCNAAAGGTAGAGAGCTTTTTGATACAGGTGATCTTGATAAAGGTATTTGGTCTGCCGGCATGATCGTGGGTCTCATCGATGATATTCCTNCTTGTCATGAACTGATNTCNAGGATAGTTGCTGANGCAGAGGAGATAATTAAGCGGAGATTGATAGAAGCAGTTTCTTAATNGGAGTCGAGAGTAANAGATTATGGAAGTGAAAGATAAGGTTATTGTTGTCACGGGTGGAGCAAGCGGAATTGGTAAATCNTTGTGCGAGCGATTTGCAATGGACGGTGCTCATGCGGTNGTGGCCGCGGATATTGATACNNCTGGGGTTAACTCGACACTATCAAGTATAGAGAACAATACAAATGGATTAGGTTTGCAATGTGANGTTGCTNATGAGGACGCAGTAAAAGACCTGGTTTCCGTTACCCTTAGAGAGTTTGGTCGCATTGATTTGTTTTGCTCTAACGCAGGNATATTTACTGCTGGTGGTGAGGANGTATCGAATGNCCGATGGAAAAATATTTGGGACATTAATGTGATGTCTCATATTTTTGCGGCGAGNGCTGTTTTGCCTAGCATGTTAGAGAGAGGGGAGGGGTACTTATTGAATACTTCCTCGGCCGCAGGTCTGTTAAGTCAGGTAGGATCAGCTCCTTACTCAGTTACAAAACACGCCGCGATAGGTTTTGCAGAATGGTTGTCAATTACCTATGGTAATCGAGGAATCAAAGTTTCAGTCCTCTGNCCTCAAGCAGTACGCACTGCTATGACTGCCGGTGGNGATGGAGGAGTTGCGGGCTTAGACGGTATGCTTGAACCAGAGGACTTGGCTACAACGGTGATTGAAGCGTTGGGTAATGAGCAATTTTTAGTCTTGCCGCATCCAGAAGTTCTTACTTATATGCGAAGAAAGACAGATGATTATGATCGCTGGCTCGGGGGTATGAGGCGTTTATATGATAAATTCGCAGAGATCTATAAAAGGCGACAATAATAACTTGAATAACTGAGCTTAGAAGAGGAAACAATGAAAAGATCACAGTGCTGTCTTGTCTTGATTGCCAGTATTTTTTGCTCGATGGCTTATGCTCAAGAACGGATTACCTTAGAGGATGGCTCACGCCTTAGTGTGTATATAGTAAAACCAGCGCAGACATTGTCGGAGCCTTCCCCGCTGGTAATTTTAATGGGTGGTGGACCCGGCAACGCTTCCATTTCAAGGGATACATCAATATGGCTGGGTGGNGGATTTGCGGAAAGAGGGTGGATGGTCGCCGTGCCTGTTTCCCCAAATAACCGAGCATTTAGGGGCGATGAGAACAATCACAAAGTTGAGCAGCTGATTATAGAATTACAAAAAAGAGACGAGGTTGCGAATGGGAAAGTTCTACTGGCAGGGATCTCAAATGGGGGTATGTCTGCGTTAGAAATTGCGAGGAGGAACCCGGCTAATTACATGGGCGTAGCTGCAGTGCCCGCCTTGGCAACATCGGTGGTCGATAATCGAGTGCTCGCAGGCTTTCCTGTTTATTTGAGAATAGGTGGGGCGGACCAACTAGGCTGGGCTGAGCGTTTTGATGAGACAGCTGAAGCTCTTACCGAGGCTGGTGTTGACTTAGACGCAGCTATTCTAGATAGCGCTCCACATATGTTTCGTATGAATTGGGAATCTCTGGAACCTTGGTTGGAAAAGGTCTCAGAGTAGTGATTAGTTAGTCTAACTACTTTCCAGAAGCTCTACCCAATTCCCGTCAGGGTCAGCGACTATAGCTATGGTTATTCCCTCTCGGATTACCTTAGCGGGGACCACTACCTTGTGACCACTTTCTATGATTTTGTCTAAAACACCCTCCAGGTTTGGGGTGTGTATTGTCCAGTAGCGATAACCGGTGGCGCCCCGAATACCTCCAGGGGGAGCTTCTGCAGGAGCTGCTGGATCAAGCTCAATNACTTTAATTATACTGTCACCGACTTTGAATCGATTCATGGTTCCGCCGCCGGGCATGGGGATCGAAGCCTCGAGCTCAAGCCCAAGTACTTCACCGTAAAAAGTTTTCATCGCATCAATGTCTTTCGCGATTATTCCGATGTCAATGGCTCGCTTTTGTACTTCGATTCCCATTCTTTGCCTCGCTCTAGTTACTGTGCCGCGCCCATCATAGCTTTGGTTTCTAAGAATTCTTCAAATCCTTCGATTCCCCACTCTCTACCATTGCCAGACTGTTTGTAGCCACCGAATGGTGCTGAAAAATCTGGCCCAGCACCGTTGATATGAACATTGCCTGTGCGGAGTTTTCGCGCAATCGCCTGTGCATGCCCAGGTTCACCTGATACGTAGCCTGAAAGCCCGTAATCGGTATCGTTAGCTATAGATACCGCATCATCATCGTCTTTATATCCGATAATTGAAAGCACAGGGCCAAAAATTTCTTCGCGAGCTATAGTCATATCGTTTGATACATTTGCAAATATTGTGGGTCTAACAAAATAACCTTCCTCTAGTCCTTCAGGGCGTGACGGACCGCCAGCAATCAAATCTGCACCCTCATCAATGCCTTTTTGAATCAGTGTNTGNATCTTGTTGAACTGGATTTCACTTACGACAGGACCCANTCTTGTNCTTTCAGCAGAGGGGTCACCGACAACAGATTTAGCTGCAGCTNCCTTTGCCGCATTTATTGCTTCTTCCATTCGGGATTGAGGCACTAACATTCGAGTTGGTGCGTTACAAGATTGCCCGCTGTTACCGAAACAGCCTGCAACTCCACCAGAGACGGCGCGCGCGAAATCTGGAACATCGTTAAGGATTATGTTCGCAGATTTGCCGCCCAGCTCCTGAGTAACGCGTTTTATTCCATCAGCAGCTGCTTTCGCTACTTCTCTACCCGCTCGTGTCGAACCTGTAAATGAAACTAAATCAATATCTGGGTGACCGGAAATTGCCGCGCCAACGGTTAGACCATCTCCATTAACTAAATTGAAAACTCCGGCGGGTAACCCCGATTCAGCAATGATTTCAGTTAATATGTATGCACTAATTGGAGCAATCTCACTTGGTTTCAAAACCATAGTACACCCGGCTGCTATGGCAGGAGCTACCTTGCAGGCTATTTGATTTAGAGGCCAGTTCCAAGGTGTAATGAATCCGCATACGCCAGCGGGCTCTTTAACAATTTTAGTCGTACCTCTTATCTCTTCGAACTCAAAATTTTCCAAAATAGACAATACGTTCATAAAATGACCGAGTCCACTTCCAACTTGAGCCGTCTTTGACAGTCCCATTGGGGCTCCCATCTCTGATGAAATAGCGGTGGCCATTTCATCGCTGCGGGATTTCAGTCCGCCAACGATGTTACTAATTATTTCTTTTCTTTCCTCGATACTGGAATTAGACCAGGAATCAAAAGCTGATTTTGCGGCTTTTGCTGCGCTGTCGACGTCGTCCGCATTTCCTAAACTGATGGTCGCAAAAGCTTTTTCAGTTGCAGGATTAATTACGTCAAGTGTTGATCTGCCAGCAGGCTCGATCCATTTACCGTTGATAAAAAATTTGTTGTAAGCCGCGCTCATTTTCTACTCCTAACTTTATCAAAACCAAGAAACTCTGGAGGCAAGTTTACAACATAATTATGCGCCTCCCTCTTCGGGGCATGAAGTATAACCGACAAATGCCCTTATTCTGAATAGCTTGTCTAATTAAGATTTATCAATCATGACCTTTGACACAGGCGAGTACGATATGATCGGAATTCTTAGAGGTATTCAACATTGTTTCTTTTAGATAATACCGAGAAGTGCATTGATAGCAGCATCAAATTGTGGATCTCCGCGCTCTGTATTTTCATATGGAAACGGGATTAATTGCTCGGGAATAATCGCACTGTCTCTAAAAGGTTGACCGTCAATATAAAACTCCTCTCCATTACTCAAATCTTCAAATAAGTATTCGCCAATTTCTCCACGTGTTGCCTCGCCTAAAGTGATAACTCTTTGTAGCTTTTTCAGCTGATAAGCAAATAACTCGGTTCCGCCTCGAGTGTCCCGATTTAACAAGACTGCGATTGGTTTGCGATAGGGAGTAGTCTCGNAGGCGGGTGAATTCTCTGCAAATTGCGTATAACTGTTGTTTTCGAGTGAGGATGTAAAATAATTGTCTCGAGTTGGAAACACTAGATCGAGATGCTGAGGGTCTAAGAAACCTAAGCTATTTCGAAAATCAAAAATTATGCCATCCGTACCGCTAAGTTCTCTGAGTAACGCTCGATAGTTGATAATATCTGCTGTGGCACGACTCAAGGCCCAAAACCTAATGTACCCGATTGTCTTATTGCCGGCCGAGAATTGAAGTACTGAGTTTGCCGTTGCCGACCTATAGCTGTTGTATAAATTTTCGAAAACTGGAATCACAGAGAGTTCCATTGAATCATTTGCTCTGGATAAAACGAGAATATGCTCCTCACGTTTAGGTAGGAAGTTTCCATTNGTATCCCTCTCAGAATTAAAAGATTCGATTGGATGAAAAGGATTACCATCNGCTATCTCAATTATATCGCCTCTACGAATGTCGACAGTATGAGCCGGATAGTTTTCAAGTACCGCCGTGACCAAATATCCATTTGAGACTTCTACCGCTTCGATTCCTATATGATTTAGAATCACTCGCTCGGCGTTGATATTTGCATGGAATGCTTGTTTTAAAAGTTGTTCTAAGGTGCTGTTAGGCGATATTTGTGCTGCTGCGTTTCCAGTAGCAAGACTGAACAATAGAATTAAATAGAGAATTTGCATTCTTAACTCGCTAACTTTAGCGCTCGTTTTGCTGACGGTCTTTCATAATGCTGGTTTCTCAGGTCCACATATCTTTGAGGAACGTCAAATTCAAATCTTATTGCCCAATTAAAGGTATGGGCTAGCAAAATATCAGCAATACTGAATTTTTCACCGATAGCATATTCGGTGCTGCTTAAAAGACGATCTAGTGCAGAAACAGCCTTTGTAAATTCGAATTTGGCAGTGTCGAGCATTGCTGGTATTTGATATTGTTCTGGAAGAGCGAATGTGTGTTTACCTTTGCTCCAAAGAGGTTGCTCAAGTTCAGCTAAAACAAAGGCTACGAGTTCATCATGCTTAGCTTGCATCTTTAAATCCCCGATGGGAAGCAAACCAGATTCTGGNGCATTGCGTCCTATGTGGTTAAGTATAGCGACACTTTCTGTCAATATCATTTCGCCATCAGTTAGACTTGGCACTTTTCCTTGTGAATTAATGGAGAGGTAAGCCGGATTTTGAGCACTATCTGGATCCTCTTTGTTAATCCGTAATTTGATTGGTATATACTCATACTGTAATCCACTTTCCTCCAGAGCCCAGAGACACCTGAATGATCTGGATTGTTGCATACCGTAGAGTTTCATAAACGATCCTAACCCTTAAAACAAAAATGGTGCAGCTCACAACTAGCTGCACCATTATATTAACTGGAGGTCGAACAGTTTCGTACTTAGTCTATCGCAAAACAATAAAAATAGCCGTTTCCTCCAGTTCCAACCAAATCTTCTTGGCTACAACCGCGGGAGCCGTGAGCGCTATTCCAAGAAGTAGGATTCTGACCACCACCTGTTCTATCAAAGTGACCCACGTGAGCTGAACCTGATCCGTTGCTTGTCCAGTTGTTACACGTATGGTTGGCGCCATCATCCAATGTACGGCCATCTAATGTTGAACCAGTTAAAATATCATGTTGATTTGGAGTATCCCCTCGACCCAAAACAGTATCACCATTTTCAGTTAGAGAAACTTGCTTGTTTAGATTATTGTTTGGACCATGCAAGACGTTTAGGTTCGACGCTGCTTCAACCCCATCTGCATTATACCAGGGGCCAAAACCAATGCGTTCTCTCGCATTGATTGCAGGAGAACTATCTGTAGCATGAGCGCTGAGGTACGCGCGCCACGTCTTTCCTCTAGANCCTGCCGCCTCTGCGAGAGAAGCACAATGCGCATCTGCTCCCGCTAAACCTCCTAGATTAGCGCCATCACCGGAGCCCACGCTTGTGATAAAAAAGCTCATCTCGTTTTGTTGAGAATTGACAGTCGAAAAAGCAAAAGCAACTGTNACGAACGCTACTGATGTAAAAGCTAAAGTTTTTTTCATTTTTTTCTCCCTTAAGTTTTCATNTTTTAGTCTGCCAAAGCAAGGGCAGTTAAGGTGCTCCCTGTCTGNAGAATGACATACTGCTTACCCTCATGAACCCAAGAGCTCATGCCATATCTAGTGCCAGATGGAACCTCCACTTTTGCGAGTTCTTCACCAGTGTCTTTGTCTAACGCAAATAAATGCGGAGTGCCGTCACTNGCGACGTTGCTGTAGATTAGCATATTGCCCGTGGCGACCATTTGGCCAACCGCTCCAGATCCTGTATTTCCAATTTCTACTCCGCTCAGCTCGGGTAGATTTTTCACTCGATCTGGTGTGTAGCCAGCGGGCTTCATCCATAGATGCTCACCCGTGTTTAAATCAATTGCTGTTATGCGACTGTAGGGTGGTTTCCACAGCGGTAAACCAGCTGGATGACGCGGGGAGGGGCCTCCGCTGGCCGCGGCGAAACGAGATAGTGTCACTCCCGTCGGCTCGTCATAGTAAGTATCCGCTTCCTCTCCAGGGACAAGACGTCGAGAAGAACAACTATAGCGAGACATAATGTACATCACACCAGATTCAGGATCTGCGACGGGCGGATGAGTAATGTTTACGGCACCTGAAGGACACATTAAGGCTGCTTGCTTGCCTGAAGGATCATTTGCCCGCATGGGAGGATTAAATAGTGGGCCCATTTGAAATTCTGCAACGGCTTGAAGAGCTTGTCTTTTTAGTTCGGGAGTAAAATCTACAAGAAGTTCCTCGCCAGATCCTGTGTACTCGAAGGCTGCCGGCTTAGTTGGTATTGGTTGTGTTGCCGATAGTTGCTCTCCCGGCACGGTTGAAGCTGGCATTGCAACTTCTTCTATGGGCCAGATTGGCTCTCCTGTTTCTCTATTGAACACATAGACATATCCCTGTTTGGTAGCTTGCGCAACGATGGGGCCAGCATCGGTGTCTAGTAAGATTGGTGCTGTGGGCGTATCAAAATTCCAAATATCATGATGAACCATTTGGAAGTGCCATACACGCTCACCTGTTCTGGCATCAAGTGAAATCAAGCTAGTGCCATACAGGTTATCTCCTGGATGATGGCCTCCATAGTAGTCGATTGTGACACCGTTGGTAGGAATAAAAACCTGTCCCAATTCTTGATCCGCAGAGATTGGGGCCCAAGAAGAAATATCACCGGTATACTGCCATGAGTCATTTTCCCAAGTTTCGTGTCCGTATTCTCCAGGTTGCGGGATTACATTAAATTTCCACAGGAAATCTCCACTTTTGGCGTCGTAACCAAGTATGTCTCCTGGGACGTTCTCGATACGTGACTGGTGGTAGCCTTGTTCCGCTGAATTGCCAACTATCACTACGTCATTAACAATAATTGGAGGAGAAGAAGAGGTAATATACCCCCTTTCAAGGGGTATGCCTTCGTAGGGATCATAAGGGTGACCTAAATCTTTTAAGAGGTCGACAACTCCAGTATCTGGAAATCCTTCAATGGGAACCCTCTCTCCGAAACCTTCCAAGGGTCGCCCTGTTTCAGCGTCCAGTGCAGTCAAGAAAAATCCTGGAGAAATGATATAGATTACATCTCGACCGTCGATATTTGCGTAACCTACCCCTTTGCCATAGTCAGCACGCATCGAGTAATCCCAGCGGCCTGTATCGGGCTCTCGGTAAGACCAAATTGTGGTACCTGACTTTGGGTCAATTGCAACGACATGTCGTCTTGCTCCAGCTACAGTATACAGTCGGCCGTTGATGTAGCTTGGCGTGGAACGACCGCTTTGCGCCTCAAAACTGGCTCCATCCCAGATCCAAGCAACCTCAAGATCTCCAAAATTCTGCGGAGTAATTTGAGTAGCTTGGGTCGAACGTGTGTGAGCAAAGTCATTGCCGAGCGTAGTCCATTCCACAGTGTCTTGTGCAACCAATGAACCAGTGAGACAGAGGCCAGCGCTCAAGGTTATAAGATAATTAGCTACTTTTGTTGCGGAAATAGAGAACTGTTTGTTTCTTATCATTGTCAGTACTCCCATCATGATTTAGCTGAATCCTATTAACAGGTCAGCCTTTTTCGTAAATATAGTCTGGAGGTTAACTCAGCTAGCGGTTCTTGTCATGTTGATAAAACTGCGGAATTTAGTTGAATCATGAATAATTGACGTCGATGATTATTATTTGACTTTCAGAGCCTCAAAAATAGCTTGTGTCAGTGATGATGCAAGCTCACAACCGAGATTNACGGACCTAAGACTAGTTCTAATNAAAATCTAGGAGCCAATTCGCAAAATAAGTATTTAGGTTTCTATCTTGATTGCCTATGATTTAGGGCTGATTACATTAAGGTTTNGTCGCAGGAGGATGCCAAAATGATCACTAAAATTTNTAAAGATTTCCTTANGATGAGTTTTTGTNTGCCCCTATTTTTACAAAGCTTGCCTGTTATTGGACAGGATGATCTCACTTTAGAGGAGGTAAATGGGTTGTTTGAAACCCTATCTAATTGGGGTAGATGGGGGGCTGACGATCAAATGGGTACGGTGAATCACATAACGCCCGAGATAAGAATTGCAGCAGCGGGGCTCGTGGAGACAGGAGTATCAGTCTCAATGGCTCATGAAATTCTCACTGAAGAGGCGGCTGACAATGGNAATCCTTATGATCATCGNATGACGTCTGTAGGCTCGAGTCCAGGTCCTTGGTCGGGAGATTTTTTGGGTGTTAGCTATCATGGATATGCTCACTCGCATCTCGATGCTCTTTGTCATAGGTTCCAGTTTGGCACAATGTATAATGGNTACTCTGAGGATGAAGTCACCGAGGAAGGTTGTGCTCAGTTGGCGATTACCTCGTTCGANCATGGAATTTTTANTCGGGGGATTATCATGGATTTTCCGAGACTCAAAGGCGTAGACTGGTTGGAAAATGGCACCGCTATTACTCCGGAATGGCTTGATGAGTGGGAGGAGGAACACGGCATTACCATCGGTAAAGGTGATGTTGTATTGATAAGGACGGGACGATGGTCTCGCCGCGAGTCGGTTGGTCCTTGGGATCTCTCACAGGATTCTGCAGGNTTACATGCTTCATCGGTTGCGTGGCTTAAAGAGCGCGATGTATCCATCGTTGGAAGTGACAGCGCNTTGGACGTCAGACCATCTGGTGTGCCGAATTTTCCCCAACCGGTGCATGCTTTGGTACTGGTAGCCTTAGGGATGCCGATTCTGGATAATCTAGACCTCAAGGCCGTCGCNGAGGAAGCTGTTGTTCATGAAAGAGCTGAGTTCCTGTTCACCACCGCGCCGCTCCGAGTAGGTGGGGGTACCGGTTCGCCGTTGAATCCGATAGCAACCTTTTAAATTTCTTTGGTTAATTGTTATCAAAGTGACTCCTATTAAAATAAAGAAGAAAATTTTTGTATCTTTTTTGAAGGTTCCGAGCCTTTTTCTTCATTTTTTTATTTGCTCAGATCTTTTTGCTCAGACTGTTGATATTGAGGGAGAATTGGCAGAAATTTCTGAGCAGAGGATCATAGAGATAAATCAAGAAATTGAAACTAGGCGGGCGGGAATTGAAAAAATTCAGTCTAATGTAGGTATCTATGATCAGTCTCTTATTGAAGCCTACTGGAGTCTTGCTGANCTTCATAGAGAACTAGACGACTATGAGAGTGCCTCTGCCATTTTGTTAGACGCCCTCCAGATTGCTCGAATAAATTTGGGTCTTTACAGTGCGGAGCAAATTCAACTCCTACGACTGCTNATAGAAAATCAGATAAAGGTTAAAGATTGGCANTCGGCAGATGATTTCTATGAGTTAGAGTATTTAATTTCGAGCAGGGCTTTTTCTCCGCGAGATAGCGAATATCTGGATACGCTTCGGTTCTACGGTGCGTGGAAGTTGCGAGTAATTCAAGAGAATTTGTTTAATCTATCAGGGCAGTCCCTGATACTCGCAGCGGGGGAAATAAGTAGTTTTTATAGTCAAGTTATTTCAAAGGTGGAACAAGAAACGGGTTTGCAGAATAAGAGTATGTTAGATGTACTTTACGCAAAAACTCAAGTCGATATGACGCTTGCTCGCTATGTTGCATCAATGCCCTATACCAATTTCCAAGGTACAGCGAGCCCATTCATCAATCAGACTAGATGCAGAAATATGCGAAACCCGCAAGGCCAAGTAGTCCGGCAGTGTTACTCAGTTCAAGTTGAGAATCCTCGGTACCGCCAATCTCAGAGGGAGGCCAAGCGCTTCGCGCTGAGTCGACACACTAGAGCCGTATCCCGATCGATTGGCAAGCTTGAGAGTATAAGAAATAACAGCACTGATTTAACCAAGGNCGAAAAACAAAATATAGACTCACAAATTAGCCTTCTGGTCATCGAATCAGAACAGCTTCTCCGAGGCTCGGTAAAGCCTTTTTTGTTCTAAAATAGGGCGTATTTTTGATAAAAAACATTTATACTATTGCTTCAGCTGAAATCCATCAAATTTCGGCGAAAATTTTTACGCTACAAAAGGTAAGAAGAAATCGATTGGCCCAAATGTTGGATGAGGTCGATCTAAAAATGTTTACTGGAGGAGATTATGTCTCAATTTGCCAATAGACTGTCTCGAGTCTTACTGCCCTTTTTGGTAGCAGTTGTGGCTCTAGGAAGTCAGTTCGCTGCAGCTCTCGAAGTAGGTGATAAAGCACCTGATTTTAGTTTGCAGGGTTCAGATGGGGAAACCTATACCCTATCTCAGTTTGCAGGGGATAAGCCTGTAGTCATTGCTTTTTTCCCCAAAGCATTTACTGGTGGCTGAACTATGCAATGTAAAGCGCTGCGTGACAGTGCAAGAGAGATTCAAGGTTTTGATGTTGCATATTTTATGGCCAGTGTAGATACGCTGGAGGACAACACAGCTTTTGCTGCAGAGCATGAAGCAAACTTTCCGATCCTGTCTGATCCAACCAAGGAGATGGCTGGAGAATATGATGTTTTAATGGCGGCTGGATTTGCTAGCCGTTGGACTTTTTACATAGATTCAGATGGTACTATTCTGAAAATTGATAAAGAGACCAATCCAGCAACAGCGGGCCGAGATTTAGTAGCTAATATGGAATCGTTGGGTTTCGAAAAAATATAGCTATTGATAGTTCAAGTATTATCAAAAACCCGCATGTGAAAGCATGCGGGTTTTTGTTTGGTTTCTAGAAACTCTAGCTTAGGAAAATTAGCTTATATTTGGAGCTCGGTACTTCTCTGCGGTTGGCTTAAAAAGGCGTTTTNTCTTAAAAGTGTCCGAAACCTGCCACAAAGTGGNTTCATTAAGATTAGTTGCTTGAGTTAGTTGTCGCACGTGTAGGCGCTATGCAAAAATACGNGTTCTAAAAGTATATTTTGGGGGTAGATAAANAATGACAAAGTCGGGACTTTTCGTCATTGCTGCGGTTGCTATTCTAACGCTTTTATCTTTNGTCTANTTTGCGCTGACGGTAGACTCTCCTGAGGGAACGACGACATTAGTTATTGAGCCTCCNGTTAGTGTTGTCGAAAACTCACCAGCGCCTTCGCCCTCTCCCGGACCTTCAACCCAACCCAATAGNCCACTGCCTCAGATCCGGTTGCAGCCCCAGCAGGAGCCAGCCTCTGTAGCTCTATCAGAACCAGAAATTGCAACGCTTCCAGAAGAGGTGGAGCCGGTGGAACTGGCACCCGAGCCTGAACTTAACGAAGATGAGACAAACGTTATCGAGTTGCCTACCTTAACGGACTCGGACCCCTTTGTTTTTGAGACCCTTCAAACGCTCCAAAATGGTATGGCTTTAGTGAATNNACTCGCTGAGGACCAAATTGTCCGTAAATTTGTTGTTTTTGTCGAAAATATCAGCCGCGGAGAGTTTCCTCAAACTGGTCTCCCGTATAAGGGTCTAGGACAAGAGATGCCAGTTAGTGAGATAGATGACAACCTCTTTGTTATGGATCAAGTTGCACATTCAAGGTTTGACCAAGTGGTAAGTACTTTCGTTGAAACTGATACAGATTCTGCTGTAATTATCTATCAAATGCTTTCGCCATTGTTTCAACAGGCCTATGCAGAGATTGGGTTTCGAAATGTAAGCTTTGATGAAACGCTCCGAGCCGCAATAAATAATGTATTGCGCACCACTAACATGGAGGGCCCATACCAGCTAGTCAAGCCTTCAGTGATGTATCTTTATGCTGACTCGAGTGTTGAAAATCTAGCGGAAGTTCACAAACAACTTTTACGTATTGGGCCCGACAACACGTCAGCCTTGAAAGCTAAATTGAGAGAATTTTTGACAAAACTCTAGACAAATTTTGCGACAAATCCTACTGAGACTAATTATGTTAAACATCCCGTCGTCTATTGTCAGTACAGATTGGTTAGAGAAAGAAATTGGTGCATCAGACTTGGTTCTTCTTGATTCATCAGTCCCACCAGTAGTGCCAGGTTACTTTTCAGTGAACTGTGACGGACAGTTNTCGGTCATACCAGGAGCACAACGCTTCGATTATGACAAGGTGGTTTGTAAACCGAATTCATCCTTGCCTCACATGATGCCGGAACAAGATTTATTTGAGGAGGAGGTAAGAAAGCTGGGTATTAACACGACAAGCACAGTTATCGTTTATGATGATGTAGGCTTATATGCGAGCCCCAGAGCCTGGTGGATGTTCAGAGCCATGGGTCATGATCGGGTTGCCGTCCTTGATGGCGGTCTCCCTAAGTGGCTTTCAGAAAACAGAATCGTATCGGAAAAATTCTCAGAGGGTTCCATTGGAAATTTTGTTGCGGAGTTAAGAAAGGATTTATTCTGTGATTTTCAGGTGGTCTTGGAAGGATTGGATAGTCCAAATTGTGCAGTGCTGGATGCGCGTTCGGAACGCCGCTTTAAAGGACTGGATCCAGAACCTAGGCCCGGAGTTCGTTCTGGTCACATGCCGAATGCCAAAAATCTCCCGTTTCCAGAGGTCTTAAATGGTGGTCTTTTGAAATCAGTGTCAGAGTTGCAAGAGATTTTTATCAATCTAAGCTTAGACCACCAAGACGCAATAATTACCTCTTGTGGCTCGGGTATCACCGCCTGCATTCTAACGCTGGCAGCCGACGTAGCTGGTTTTAGTAAGCTATCAGTCTACGACGGCAGCTGGGCTGAATGGGGTTTACCCGGCAAACTTCCGGTGGTTTCCGATTTAACAAATAATTCTTAAAGTCCCAGACAGTTTCTTCTGATGATCTGCTTATCTTCTGGTCGGCGAATCGATGATCACTGGCTGTGGAATTTGCGTTGTGATTACCGGCCCCATCCCCATTATCTGAACTATAACTTCTTCATCCTTTGCCATGTCGTAATGATGGCCCTCAGGTGGCTGATAAATAAAAGTGCCCTCGGCGACAGGCATCATATCGACGGGATTGTAAACATCTGATTTGGGTCCCCAAGACGTGTACCAGGTGCCTTTGATCACCGTTATGTATCGAGCTGTGCTATGAAAATGAGGCCTACTCCCAGAACCAGGAGTAAATGTGATTCTCATAACATAAAGACCGGGTTGGGAAGGGTCCCCATAGATTACCTCGCTACGCGCACCGTCAGTGAATAGGTCCTCCGGCTGCGCGATGATGAAGCCTAAGTCATCAGGTTCAACACTTGCGGTTATGGTTGAGATTAAACTTAGGAGCATCATTGAGAAAAAGGTCGATAGATAAGATTTAGGGCATTTCATTGTTTTTCCTCTCATTATGTTCGTATTCCACTTTTAAGATTAACCTGAAATTGCCTCGAGTCATAGGTTTGTAAGTTCTAAAAAAGAGTACCCCTATCAGAATAAAAGGTCGAAACACTGGTGCTTATGTACCATCGGTGTATGCTTTTGTTGATTGAATAGCCTTTATCTTGCCGAGGGAATAAGATTTGAACTTACTTTCGACTGGCACAAAGGCTAGGAGCACTGATAAGCTCACGTTCTATTGCACCGGTTTTACGTTCCGGCTAGTACTGAGATTTATAATGAATGATTCTCCACACAGATGCGTTATCGTTGCGCTTTATTGTTTTACCAAATTTACGAATTACCGAACCTTTAAGGAGCCCTTATTAGAGCGAATGCTGTCGCACGATGTTCGTGGGACTTTGCTTCTTGCGAAGGAGGGTATTAATGGGACAATTGCCGGCTCTAGGGGAGGAATCGACAGAATCATAGCTTGGATTAAACAAGACGATCTTTTTAAAGATATAGAGGTTAAAGAATCGTATTCTGCATCGAACCCCTTCTACCGAAGTAAAGTTAAAGTTAAAAAAGAGATCGTGACAATGGGTGTTGAGGGGATAGATCCCACTCACAGCGCTGGTACTTATGTTGATCCTGAAAAATGGAACTCTCTAATAAATGATCCGGAAGTCTTGTTATTGGATACCCGAAATGAATATGAGATCGAAATTGGTACTTTTCAAAATGCAATCAATCCTAAGACCAGTTCTTTTAGAGAATTCCCAGAATATGTTGAGAAAAATTTAGACCCTAGCAAACATAAAAAGATAGCTATGTTTTGTACTGGTGGGATCCGTTGCGAAAAATCAACCGCTTTTCTTAAACAAAAAGGTTTTAAGGATGTTTATCACCTGAAGGGTGGCATATTGAAGTATCTTGAAAACGTTGCGGAAGAAGAGTCAAAGTGGAAGGGCGAATGCTTTGTTTTTGATAATCGCGTAGCTGTTAACCACAAGTTGGAAAGGGGATCATATGATCAATGCCATGCCTGCCGGATGCCCATTACTGAAGGAGATAAGAAAAAAAAGGAATATGTAAAGGGCGTGAGCTGCCACTTCTGTTGGGGCAAGCATTCGAAAGAGCAGATTGATCGTTTTTCGGAGAGAGAGAAGCAAATGCGACTGGCGGGCAAACGGGGCGAGCCCCACATTGGGCAGCCCATGCAAGCTACAATCAAGAGGCGAAAGCTTGAAAAAGTCAGTAGTAAGGAGATGCAACGTAGCGCGAATAAGAGGAAGTCACAGCAATGAAGTTAACGGTAGCCTTAATCGAATTTTATTGGGTGGGGGCCGATGGATAAACCCCCCCTTAGCCCCTTCGCTGCTTTTTTAGGAATTTCCATTGACGAATTTTCCGAGGGTAGAGTGCTGTGCTCTGTTAATCTTTGCGATCATCATGTAAATAATGGTGGAAGAGTCCACGGTGGAGTCCTCGCTTCACTTGCTGATACAGCGGCAGGGGCGGCAGTTAGAACAGTAAGACCAAGCGGCACAATCACAGCAACAACCGACCTAAGTATCTCTTTTATTCGCCCACCCACGAGCAATCGGTTAATAGCTATTGCAGAAGTCATTCATTCCGGTAAGAGGCTTTATAGGGTTGAGATAGGGATCTTCTGTAACGAAAAAATGGTGGCAAAAACTAATGCAACTTTTATNCTNATAGAAAAGCTAAAATAATCAACTTTATGGAAGGTAAAATTCAAACCAGAGAATCCCTGTGCTTGATTAACTTGTCGAATGATATAACCAACGAGCTAAGTTAATTTTGATGATTCAATTAATTTGTCTGTATTGTTATAGTCCGTTGTTCGAATAGGTTCTCTAGTTTTAAACTCTGACATCTAAGCGGTGGAATATATGGTTAAAAAGAGTTTCTTAAATAAGCAAGGTAATCGTCGGGAATTTTTGAAACAAACTGTTAAGGGAGCAGCATTTCTAATTGTTCCCAGACATGTACTTGGGGGATCTGCCTATATCGCACCTAGTGACAAATTGAATATTGCTGCGGTTGGTGCTGGCGGGCGAGGACGATCAAATATCCAGGCCTGCTCACATGAAAATATTTATGCGCTTTGTGACATTGATGACAGAGAGATTGCACAGACACTGAGAGAAGATTGGGCTGGTGCTTTTCGCAGCAAGACGAAGACCTATCGTGATTACCGGGAAATGCTTAGCGAGGAGCCTGAGATAGATGCCCTCATAATAAGCACACCTGACCACATGCACACGCCTATTGCCTCTAGCGCGATGGATCTTGGTAAACACTTATACATTGAAAAGCCTCTATGTCATACGGTAGCTGANGCCCGATTCTTAGCTAGNCGTGCAAAAGAAACTAACATTGTGTCTCANATGGGCAATCAAGGCCACGCTGAAGAGGGGGCGAGATTGATCAACGAATGGGTTGCCGATGGAATTCTTGGAACCGTTCGAGAGGTCCATTGTTGGACGAACCGACCTGTTTGGCCTCAGGGAATCGCGAGGCCTGGCGGGGCAGACTCCGTGCCTGCGAGTGTAGACTGGGATCTATGGTTGGGGGCCGCACCATATCGTCCGTACCTAGAGGACAGATACCATCGGTTTAACTGGCGCGGTTGGCTGGATTTTGGGACCGGAGTTGTGGGGGATATGGGAGCCCATATAATTGATCATCCCTACTGGGCTCTTGATCTTGATCTGCCAGTGCAAATCACTGCCAGCTCGAGTCGTTTTGGCGATGGCATGGAGACTTTTCCAATTGCCTCTAAGATACACTTTCGATTTCCAGAGAAAGGCAGTCGACCAGCGGTGGACTTGACTTGGTATGATGGAGGACTTCTGCCAGAGAGACCTGAGATTCTTGAACAAGGCCGAATGATGGGTAATCGAGACGGGGGCGTTTTGATAGTAGGTGAAAAAAACACTCTCATGCACAACGTATATGGCCGAGAGCCGTGCTTGATACCTGATGCTGTCCACCAAGATTATCAGCAGCCGGCGAAGACTCTGGCTAGGTCTCCAGGAATATATCAAGAGTGGATAGATGCAATAAAGGACAGGAGCAAGACCACCACGTCGCACTTCGAATATTCGGGTCAACTTTCTGAGACTATGTTGCTTGGCAACATAGCGGCTATGCGAGCTGGCGAGAACAAGATTCTGGAATACGATGGAGCGAATATGAGGTTCAAAAACGATGAGGGGGCTAACCAGTATTTAGATAAGGATTACAGGCGCGGATTCTCCATATAGAACTTTAAATCGATAGAAGAGTGGTCTTATTGATCAAAAGATGATTTCTTTACGAAATCATCTGGCTGCTCGTCCAAGGTATCTTTGAAAAGTCTGTTCTACGAAGTCATCAACTCCGGGCACAAACAATACGGCAAGCACAGTAAGAATAAGAATTGTGGCGATGCTGATATAAAAACGCTTCATGGTAGTCCCTCTGTTTTAGTTCACGGGTTGGGCTTCAAATAACCATACATCCCCGGCCTCAATTGCATCTCGAGTTGTCCTGGAAGGGTATTTTTCAGTGATAGCGTTTGCTATTCCCGTTAATTCATCACCCGATTTAATTCGGGTAAGTTCCCTCTCATAGCGAACTCCATTGATGCGAATTAGAGCCTTACCATTGCGTTCAGCCTGCACTGGCCACTGTTTCCAGAGCCTGCCTACCGTTGTTCCCATGTATCCAGACCATACATATAATTTGGAGTTATGCTCGACAGTCCAGATTACTCTTGACGTTGGTGGGTCAATAAGTTGCATTTCGATAGTGGGTATATCATTAACAAAACTCCAATCTGGCTCTGGTCCAGAATACAAATCTCCAGACTCAAGAGGTCCACCCGAAAAGACACGATTTGGTCCATCTGAAAATCGTTGCTTAACTGCTGCAGTCGATACGGCGGTGACTGGTATTAGAAGTAAACAGAGAAATATGATTAAGCCATTTTTGATTCGTGACATGCAATTACCTTGAAATGTTGTTGTTAATGAACTTTCCTACTATTTCTTAAGGTCTCCCTAAGATTCCGTATCAGTAGATTATAAATTCTAATAGGTTATTGTCTGGATCGCGAGTGTAAATACTGGTTCCCTCTGTGCTTCCTTCATTCATGCCCCCTGTTCTTCGCACAGGGCCCAACTCAATTTCAGCGCCGGCAGTTTCAAGTACCTGTGCTAATCTCTCTTGGGCTCCGTCCCACACAAAACAAATATCACCCGAGCCTGGCAGGGCGGTGTGGCCACGAAGCGTGAACTCCTTATCATTCCACAAGTCAGGTAGGTGGAAGTTAATCTTATTATTACCGAACACGACGGCTTTTATTTGGCCCTGATCTAGTACTTTGCAGCCCAAGGCTTCATAGAACGTAATCATTGACTCAACATTTTCCATTGGTACGGCTATGTGATCAAAAGCTTTTAACATTTTCTTAATCCAAAAAAAAAGGGTGATACGTAATATCACCCTTTTTCATACTTATTTCTAGTTAAGAAATGAGTATCGTACGGCTTAACTAGAAGCTATAGTCAACCCGTCCGTAGTAGAAGGCTCCCTGCCAGTCAACATACGAGCCAGACGAGTATGTTCGTCCGCAACAGAAGTCGCCGATTGCATCCTTTTCTGGATACTCGTCGCCAACATTACGGCCTCCGACAGTAACACGCCAAGATTCGTTGAAGCTGTAAGCAGCCTCTAAATCAATGAACCAAGTCGCATCATACTTCTGGATGTTAGGCCATGGGTTTCTGTTGGAGTTTTCCCACTCGCCGTAATAGCTCGCTCTAGCAAGCAACCGAAGGTTGTTGATGTCATGAGTAATGGTTCCGACACCGCGCCAGTCAGACAAGTTGTTCTCAAAATCAAACTCATCCTCGACATTAAGGTACGCACTAGGATCTGAGTCAAATTCCGTCTTGTTGTAGTTAATCGCAACCATGACGTTTGTTACTTCAGTCAGCGGATAAGTACCGACTATGTCAACGCCTTTTGTAGTGGTGTCAAAAGCATTGGCAAAGTATAAAACACCGCCGATGGAGTTNGCACCTGCTACGCCCGCTGCGTCCAGTTTCAAANAGTTTTGATAAGCANNTCCTGATGTTGGNTCAGTAGATACATCGCGTGTAGAGACCGCGTTAGTTCTATCTTCGATATCGATCAANTACGCGTCAACCGTCAGATCTAAATCTCCGATATTTGCTACAAAGCCTAAGGTGAAGTTATCCGACTTCTCTGGCTCCAGAGGGCTCGCTCCCAATGCTTGGGCAACAGGGCCACCCGCTGGGAAAAGACCAGTCGCAACCGGAAAACCGTTTGGTAGTCGGGTGGACACGTTAGTTGTACCCTGTTGGCCAGGCGTTGGAGCCCGGAAAGCAGTACCGATGGATCCGCGTAAGCCCATGTTGTCAGTTAAATCTAACTGCGCCGCAAGCTTGTAGGTTACTTCAGAGTCGAAGTCATCGTAATCCTCATATCTGACCGCTCCTTGCAAGAATAATGAGTCTGTAACATCTTTACTCGCATCGGCGTACAGAGCATACGAGCTTCGCTCATACTTGTCAGAAAACTGCGGAGAGTAACCTGGGAATCCATTTGATCCCACTCCCACAACTGTGTAAACAGGGTCATCTGAGTCTGCGCAGTTCAGGGTTGAACCATTAGCTATTACGGCTGACCCAGCCGCAGTAGGTGAGCTTCCGTTACAAAAGCCAAATGGATCTGAAAGAGAGTGAGGGCCAGCTCTGTAAGAATCAGGCTCACCTTCAACTACTTCGTATGCCTCGTCCAGATAGGTGGCACCGAAAGCTAGCAGAACTTCGTTTTCCATTTCATAGGTGAAGTCTGCCTGAAATTGAGTCTCTTCGTTAATGAGGTCGCCAGGTCGAAAAGACTTTGGTGATGCGCGTCCCATCGAGGGGTTGATTGTGTTAGCCAGAGTGTACTGGATCTCATTTTCCCCATGACGAGCGCTGAAATCGTAAGTCAAGCCGTTGTTCCACTCGCCCCTGATTCCGCCAACGATAGACATATCTTCTTGCTCACCAAAAAATCTGGGAGTAAAGCCACCAGGGTACTTTTCTAGTGGATCATATAAGCCGCCGTCTTGTTCTCTGAGTTGCTCAATGGTGCCATTTCTTGGGTATCGATAGAAGAAGCTACCATCTGACTCGCTGTCCATGTAGCTACCGAATGCGTAGGCTTCAGTATCGTCGTCGATCTGATAACCAGCGTTGAAGAACAAGGATAATCTCTCTGCGTCTGGCTCACCCCAGGGTTGGACAACATTTCCATAACCCGTGTTGGCAGCTGGAACACCGGCCTGGTAAGTGGGATCTTCCGTAAACCTAGTATAAGAAGCGTTAGGGTTGTAGCCAGGTAGTTTTGGATCGACACAGAACCAAGAGTTACAGTACTGCTGACCGCGGCTCGTGGCATCCTGTTCATACCATTCGCCGGAGAGGCTCAAGAAACCATCGTCTCCTAGCGGAAGACCTATGTTTCCATTAACGGTCATGCTTTCTCCATCACCCTCAGAATATTCACCCTGCTGAATACTGAGGCTTCCACCATCACTATTTTCTTTCAGCTGGAAGTTAATTACGCCCGCTATGGCGTCAGAGCCATATTGAGCTGAAGCTCCATCACGCAGTACTTCTACACTGCCTATTGCAGCTGCAGGAATAGTGGCCAAGTCTTGGTTTTGCGTGCCAGATCCACCAATTGAAACCAGAGACGCGCGGTGGCGACGCTTTGAGTTTATCATTACCAACGTTTTATCAGTTGGCAGGCCCCGCAGTTGGGCTGGACGGATAAAAGTTGCCCCGTCAGAGATCGGCTGACGCGCTAGATTAAACGACGGAACTAGTGTTCTTAATATATCGTTCGTGTCAGTATAAGAAACATCTTGCAGGTCCTCNGCCGANAANACNTCCACNGGCACNGGTGAGTCTGCAACTGTTCGCGGTCTTCCGCGAGAACCAGTTATAACAATTTCCTCAAGTCCATCAGCCTNTTGNCCTAGAACAGCTGGAGAAAATCCAGCGGGAGCAAGCAGGCCGAGCGCTACCGCGGTAGGCAAGACTCTTTTTGCAAAAGTAGGTCGTTTAATCATGTAGTCCCCCTCGAAACTATAAAAATTTTAAGCTTAAAAAAATACGTAATAGACGGTGAATCAGATTCGCCAGTCAGGGTTTCATTGAAGCCATTGCGCTCAATCTCCCCCGGTCGGACGAGTGTCTTCTGAAGCATAAATACCTATGGTCCAAATGTCCATAACCGAACACCGTTTATCGGGCAATTGACTGTTATTTTTAATAGTTTTAGCCTTTTTTTTTGTTTATTTTCGTAAAAAATTGAAAAATACTAAATAAAGTATTTAAACGTTAAATTAGCACCATATGTTGACGATTCGTGATGCGCCAATTTTTGCGGGCAAAGATCCAGAATTAAACTAAGTTGTTCACCAAAATATGACCTTTCGAGTTATGGACGAGGACCCAAAAGGTGCATCATTTGCTCCATTGGTGTCATAATTGTTAAAAATCGTTCTGGACATTTCTTGAGCCGGGACTCTTGTGGTTTTTTTCGATTCAAAAAATTTAGCAAGCAGACCCTAAACATAGCGATACGGGTAAAAATGAGAATTCATAGCGTATTTCAATCCCTAACTCTTTGCTTCCTATCCTTGTTGACAGGGGCCGTGCTCGGGCAGATATCGGATGAGGCGCATGAACTTGGAGCTTTATTTGAACAGAATTGCTCCTCCTGCCACGGACCTGAAACTCAGACAGCCGGCATCAACCTGACCTCATTAACTCAGGAACAGCCGTTGGTTAAAAACATAGAGATTTGGCGCCGAGTGATCGGTGCGCTTGATGTTGGCAAGATGCCTCCTCCAGGCGCTCCACAACCATCGGTTTCAGAGAGAAACAGAATGTTGGAACTTTTGCGCGACAACATTGAAAACTATGATTTCTCCTTGCTTGATAATCCTGGATTCGAATTGATGAGACGTCTGACTCATACTGAATACGATAATACTATCCGCGATCTTTTNGGTGTCGAGCTGAATGTTACCGAACGATTCCCCACAGAATTAATTGGAAATAGTGGGTTTGAAAATTCCTCTAATACNCTTTTTTTACAACCAGCGCTTATGGAGAGGTATATCGGAGCTGCTCAGACGGTGGTCGATCTGNCCTTGCCTGATGTGCCGGAAACTGCCCAGCACTTCAAGACTCGTGAGATGATCTTCAAAGTTAACCCAACCGGCAATGCAAATGATGGATTTGATAGCCGTTACGTATTGTCAAATTTCCTAACTAGGGCTTATCGACGGCCTGTAACCGAAGAAGAGTTGCTCCGGGCGGCCGAACAGTACNNTNAAGCAATAGAGCTGGGCCTGTCAGTTGAAGCGGCGATTAAACAAGTAATCCAGTCAACCCTCATTTCTCCTAAGTTCTTGCTTCGCGTTGAGGCCGGGCGACAAGAGTCTGGCGCCTATAGGGTTTCTGATTGGGAGTTAGCTTCTAGACTATCTTACTTCCTTTGGGCAACCATGCCAGATGAAGAGCTTTTTGAGNTGGCAGAGGCGGGAAGGCTCAGCGATNCGGTCGTTCTTGAAAAGCAGGTTTCNAGGATGTTGATGGATGAAAAGGCNGTTACANTGGGGAATGTTTTTGCGGCCCAGTGGTTGGGGTTTCACAACGTTGGTACTCGGATTTGGTTGGATCCGATTGATAACCCATGGTGNACGGATACCCTGATGGCGGCCATGCGGGATGAGACTTCAATGTTTTTCATGTCTTTAGTAAAGGAAAATCTCCCCATCAGAACGCTAATCGACGCAGACTTCACTTATGTTAATGAGGAGTTAGCGTCTACCCTNTACGGCATTGATNATGTNTCNGGCGACCAAATGCGAAGGATTGAACTCAAAGATCCGAATCGGGGGGGTATTCTCGGTCATGCAAGCATTTTGGCTNTGACCTCCAATTANAAGACGACTAGCCCTGTCAAAAGAGGTGTCTATGTTCTTGACACTATTCTCGGTACGCCCCCTCCTGAGCCTCCGCCAAACGTGGGTGTCTTAAGCCAAGAACTTCAGGAAATGCAGGAAATGAGTTTTCGAGAAAAAGTGGAGATGCATTCCTCAAACGAGTATTGCCGTGGATGCCACAGCCGAATAGATCCAATCGGATTTAGCATGGAGAATTTTTCTTATTTTGGGCAGTGGCGTGATACCTATGATTTCAGGGTCAGAGTAGATTCTGAAGAGGAAGCAGATGAGTCGATAACAATAAATACAGAATCTAGCCCAGAACCATTAACGATACATTTCAAGACAACTAAGCGTCCAATTGCTGCTCAAGGGTCCCTACCTGACGGGGAGGGCTTTGAAGGGCCGGTTGGTTTGAAGGAGACGTTGCTGCGTGATCGGCACCCAGATTTGGTGCGTCAGGTAGTCACGAAAATGCTGGCTTACTCCTTGGGAAGGCAACTTGAGTATTATGATGAGCCCGCAATCAGAGAAATAATGGGTTCCTTAGAAGAGGATGACTACAAATTTCAAACGCTAATACAAAAGGTTGTAGCTAGTTATCCATTTCAGTATAAAAAGAATCCGGCAGAGGAGATTCACTAATGAAACCGACTACTTATTCGAGGCGAAAAGTCTTGCGAGGAATTGGGGCAAGCATTGCACTTCCGTTGTTAGATGTCACTTCCGCTTTTGCCCAAAACTCATTGTCGAACTCTAAAAATCGCCTGGCTTATCTCTATTTTCCAAAC
>PBXX01000017.1 GCA_002727755.1 Gammaproteobacteria bacterium
CACTCTAGAGTTTGTCCTTCAGCGCCCATTGGTATTTTCGAATACCCAGTGATCATCCAGACATCTAAAATAACTGAATATTCTTTGTAATCATGCTTTATTTTTAGAATGGGAAAGTAAGACTCTAGTTGAATGCCTATTTCTTCCAAAAACTCTCTTTCTAGCGCCGATTCTATGGTTTCGTTTTTTTCTTTTTTACCTCCTGGGAACTCCCATAAGCCACCTTGATCTTTATTTTTCGGTCTGTAGGCTACCAGAACCTCATCCATAGCGTTAACAATTACTCCAACCGCAACATGAATAGAATTTACCATTTAAAAAATCGTGCTCAAGTGCGGTAATCCGCATTAATTGTCACATAATCGTGAGAAAGATCTGAAGTCCAAACTGCTTCTTGGATATTTCCTCGACCAAGTTCTATAGAAATAATAAGTTCATCTAGTTCCATAACAGACTTACCTTTTTCTTCTGTATAAGTCTCTTCCAAATTGCCCTTGGTAACGATTCTAACGTCTCCTATATCAATATTTACGTTATAAGTATCCAACTTATCTAAACCAGCCCTACCTATCGCAGCTAATATTCTTCCCCAATTGGCATCTGACGCAAAGAGAGCGGTTTTTACCAAGAGTGATTCTGCGACACAGAAAGCTACCTTTGCACATTCTTCCTTGTCTCTGCCTTCTTTTACTACAACAGTAATAAACTTAGTTGCGCCTTCTGCATCTTTAATTAATTCTTTAGCTAATTGTTGAAAAACTGATTTCAGGCATGTAACGAATTTCCTCTTATTTGCATCATCCAACTCAGCAATTGGTACTCCGGATTTACCCGTTGCCACAAGCATTGCGGCGTCATTTGTCGAAGTATCTCCATCTACAGTGATCCGGTTAAACGATTCGTCTACCAACTCACTAATCATTNCATCCANTAGCTCCTTCTCTATAAGGGCATCTGTAAATACAAAGCTCAACATTGTCGCCATATTTGGACGTATCATTCCAGATCCTTTTGCGAANCCGGTAATAGTCACCAGGCTGTCTGCCAACTTAACCTGCTTAGAAAGCAGTTTNGGTCTAGTATCGGTTGTCAGAATCCCTATTGCTGCGTCTTTCCAATTCTTTNCATCTAGGCGATCTAAGGCTNNAGGAACTCCGGCAGTNATTTTCTTCACAGGCAACTTTTCNCCGATCACGCCAGTNGAAAANGGGATTACCTCCTGGATATCNAGNCCTGTGCATTCCGCAACTATTTGGCAACATTGAAGAGCGTCCTGCAAACCACTGTCACCTGTTCCTGCATTGGCGTTACCAGTGTTAATAATCAATACTCGAGGATCATTNGANGAAAGGTGCGACTTGGCGACTACTACAGGGGCAGCACAGAAGGCATTTTTTGTNAAAACACCGGCACTTTTACTTTCCTTCGTGAGCTCGATGAGAACTAAATCAAGTCTATCTTGATAACGAATGCCCGCACTGACCGCTGATAATCTGACACCAGCTACGTCATAGATCTTACCGCTTAGACCTTTNCCTACTGCCATTTTTACCCGATCTTCCCACAACATAGTTTAAACTTTTTNCCAGATCCACATGGGCANGGATCGTTTCTTCCAACTTTTGGCAAATCTCTGACAAATGGGNTTNGTTTTTCCTCAACTTGTTTCGATCTNGCGTTACCAGAAGATTCAATCTTACCTCTTTGATCATCNGATAGTGCTGATACTGACTGATGTTGATAGTTCACACGAGATCGAGCATTTTCCTCNTCTCTTTGTCTATCGATCGCATCTGCCGAGTCCTCTTGCCTGATTTGAATATGGCTTAATATTTTGATCACTTCTTGTTGAAGCATACTCATCAACTCTGTGAATTGAGCAAACGCCTCTCGCTTGTATTCTTGTCGGGGATTCTTGCCTCCATAACTCCGTAGAAAAATACCCTGNCTTANCTGATCCATTGTAGCTAGATGTTCTTTCCAAAGTCTGTCTAAAATTTGTAATGCAATTTGTTTTTCAAATTCNCGCATTCGCTCACCAATCACGTCACACTTTTTAGAATATTCATTGCGAAGAACTTCAGTGATTTTTNNCTTTAATTCCTCTTCGTATAAGCTTGAATTCTCATCAAGCCATTCTTGAATAGGTTGCTTGGAGCCAAAATCTTTCTCAATTGCACTAGATAGTCCATCTATATCCCACTGCTCGGGAATACTCTGCGGTGGAATATAGCTATCNACAAGCAGATCAACCACTTCCTCGCGCATACCGTCTAAAAGTTCAGTTATGTCATTACTTCTCATGAGTTCGTTNCGTTGCCGATAGATTATTGTTCTNTGATCATTNGCAACATTGTCATATTCAAGTAATTGCTTCCTGATATCAAAGTTTCTACCTTCAACTTTTCGCTGCGCTTTTTCAATTGATCGCGTCACCATCCCTGCCTCGATCGCTTCTCCCCTCTCCATGCCCATTTTTCTCATGAAATTTTTTACGCCATCACTAGCGAAGATACGTAACAAATTATCTTCCATGGACAAGTAGAACCGAGAATAACCTGGGTCTCCCTGCCGTCCAGACCGACCTCTTAACTGATTGTCTATGCGNCGCGACTCATGTCTTTCTGTACCTATTATATGNAGCCCGCCAGCTTTAATNACTTGATCGTGTCGTTTCTGCCAATCTTCTTTTATNTCAGCAATTTGCTGCTCTGAAGGATCCCTTAGTTCAGCCACCTCCGATTCCCACTTCCCACCTAAGACAATATCAGTTCCACGACCCGCCATATTCGTAGCAATTGTTACCGCACCCGGACGACCTGCTTGCGCAATTATTTGAGCCTCTTTCTCATGGAATTTAGCATTCAATACTTTATGGTCTATCTTCTTTTCTGATAAATATTTCGATAATGTTTCTGAAGTGTCGATAGAAGCTGTACCGACTAATATCGGGGCACCTTGATCCCTAATACTGATAATATCCTTCAGGATCGCTTCAAATTTTTCTTCCATTGAAAGATAAATTAAATCATTAGCATCTTTTCTCACCATAGGTACATTTGTTGGTATAACCACCACATCTAAGCCATAAATCTGACTAAACTCAAAAGCTTCTGTATCAGCCGTACCCGTCATGCCAGATAGCTTATTGTAAATCCGAAAATAATTTTGAAACGTGGTTGACGCGAGAGTCTGACTCTCGCTCTGGATAGTCAAGCCTTCTTTAGCTTCCAAGGCTTGATGGAGACCCTCAGATAATCGCCTGCCTTCCATTGTTCGGCCCGTATGCTCATCTATGAGAACTATTTGTTTATTCTGTACGATATACTCTGTATCTCTCCTGAATAAATTATGAGCTTTCAAGCCAGCATGAACATGATGAAGAAGAGANAGNTTTGTCGCTGCGTAAAGCGACTCNCCTTCTGTCAGAAGCTTCTTCTCTATCAATAAATCCTCGACATATTCATGACCGGCTTCAGTAAGTTCAACTTGTCGACTTTTCTCATCAACTGTAAAGTGGCCGGTATCCTCTGGAACATAATCCTTTTCCATCATCTCCATCTTNGATTTTTCTACCTTTTTACCTTTTTCTANACGAGGAACAAGCTTATCTATTGCAACATANAGCTTTGAGCTGTCCTCNGCAGCNCCAGAAATTATNAGTGGCGTCCTTGCTTCATCAATCAAGATAGAGTCAACCTCATCNACAANCGCAAAGTTTAGANCCCTCTGCATNTTTTGATCTANCCTGAAAGCCATATTGTCTCGGAGATAATCAAACCCAAACTCATTGTTCGTGCCATAGGTTATGTCAGACTCATATCCTCGCTTTTTTTCTTCAGCAGACTGACCAGATTTTATTACNCCAACAGTAAAACCGAGNAGCTCAAATATTGGACGCATCCAATCTGCNTCACGCTGNGCAAGATATTCATTTACCGTTACNATATGCACTCCNAANCCGCTTAAACCATTTANATATGCCGGCAAAGTCGCAACCAAGGTCTTCCCNTCTCCTGTGCGCATTTCNGAGATGTTTCCATCATGCAGNACCATTCCTCCTATCAATTGAACATCAAAAGGCCTTAANCCNATTGCNCGCTTTGATGCCTCTCTGACAACTGCAAACGCTTCAATCAAGAGATCATTAAGTGATTCACCCTTCTTNTANCGTTCTTTAAATTCNTGAGTNTTGTTTCCAAGTTGTTCATCCGTTAGCGATAAGAGAGAATNCTCGAGCTCATTAATAGCTTTCACGCTCCGATTCATTTTTTTAANTTTTCTGGCGTTGCTGCTNCCAAAAATTCGTTTCAATATATTCATATGGNCTTTTTNTTTGGTAANTAAATTGTTTATTTGCTGAAATGNGTATTCAANTAGTGAGNGCTTGANAAAANNAGNTGAAACTNCNGTCTTTACTTGGAGANTTTATCTATCTGTTCGNTTTATGTAAGACGCAGGGTCAACNACCCTGCCATTCTTATAAATTTCAAAATGTACATGAGGTCCGGTTGACCGCCCTGTTGATCCGACTGNAGCTATGCTTTGTCCTTTTTTGACGANATCTCCAANGCTGACGAAAAGNTTTTCNGCNTGTGAATATCTCGTTGTAAAACCNTNGCCATGATCAACTTCAACAGTGAGGCCNTATTTCGATTTNGGGCCTGACCAAACTACTACTCCAGCAGCGACNGTATCGATCTCNGAACCTGGTCGTCCGTTAGTGAAGTCGATTCCCGAGTGAAACGCTAATTTNCCCGTAAAAGGATCAGGTCNTTGTCCAAAACTTGAAACAATCCATCCNTCTTTAAGTGGTTTNCCCGCAACGAAGAGATCAGANTCTATTTCACGNTCTAAAACAATNTCTCCAAGAACCNTNAACTGACTCTCTCTGTCCTCTAATGTCCTNTCCAAACGCTCAATTTCTATNCCTAATTCAAAGANTGAATAACTNNNTTGTTGANCGTCTCCTAAACCACCAACTCCAACAGGGTTTTCNAANTCAAATTCGCCNTCATCTAATCCTGCTATACTGTGTCACNCTNTGNCCCANNGCNTCNAGTCTAGAAAGTCGNNTTTGCAANGAGGCTAANCGGATCGTCAAGGCCTCAATNTGTTGNTGAGATTTTTCNTTGATTTCTGCTAATGATAACTCCTGGTTTTTNAGTNGTCGGTCCCATTTTTGAGCACTNTCGGGNCTCACATAATCTCCATTATGNGAAATTGATAATTGAAAACCGAAATACCCCAAGGCGAAAGGTGCTCCAAGAAANCAAAAGGAGAGTACTCCCTTTAACCATCCTCTTAATATAACNGTCTTTGTACGACCATGATGCTGATCGATNAGAATTACTTTCATAACCAAACTNTGTTTTGTTTNAGTCCNAGCTTGATGTACAGTNAANANGNGAGGGTATGTTAACTTGTTATANCTNTAATTAAAACAGCNGGTTGAAGAACAAANTCTATCAAGCCGCCAGAACTGGTTTCATATAGGATATCGGCACGCTCGTCTCTCTTTCGAAGCTCACAATTTCCCACGNATCTTNATTTTCTTCCAGCATTCTTAATAAAGCATTATTNAAGGCATGTCCAGATTTATATCCTTTAAATTCTCCNATAAGACTGTTACCCAGAAGATANAAGTCCCCAATTGAATCCANAATTTTATGCTTNACGAATTCATCTTCGTAGCGCAANCCATCCTCGTTTAAGACTTTATAGTCACCTACCGCTATCGCATTATCCATACTAGCACCAAGTGCTAAGTTTCGATTTCTCAGTTCTTCAAATTCATGCATAAATCCAAAAGTTCTTGCTCTACTTACTTCCTTCACAAACGAAGTACTTGAAAAATCAATAGTCGCACTCTTTGTATATCTTTTATACACAGGATGATCATAAAGTAGTGTGTAAGTAACCTTAAATCCATCAAACGGATCCAAACTCACAGACTTGCCATACTGCTCTAGACTTATCGGTCGCTTAATCTTTATAAATTTTTTCAATTCAGTTTGTTCTTCAATCCCAGCTGACTGTATAAGAAACACAAACGGGCCTGCACTCCCATCCATGATTGGAACTTCTGAAGCACTGACATCAACAAA
>PBXX01000018.1 GCA_002727755.1 Gammaproteobacteria bacterium
CAGCTCAATTATTCTTTCGCCTTTAGTCGCTGCACGTGGATAGCTGTAAGATTTCATTTTAACCTCGTCAGGTTTTTTATAAATCTTATGTCTTTTGCCTTGGCAATTTGCACCAAATCCCCATTTTCATTGAGCATATTAATTTTAGTACCAGCGGTAACATATAAGCCAGCCTCAACTGTGCAGCCGTCCGCCAACGGAAATCCTATGCCAGCGTTGGCTCCAATCAAACAATTTTCGCCCACTGACACCAATTCAGTGCCTCCGCCTGAGAGAGTGCCCATTGTACTAGAACTACCTCCTAGGTCGCTTCCTTTCGAGACGATTACACCGGCTGAGATTCTTCCCTCGATCATTGCAGGTCCTAATGTGCCTGCGTTAAAATTTACAAACCCTTCGTGCATTATTGTGGTGCCACTCCCGATATACGCTCCAAGCCTAACTCTAGATGTATCGGCGATTCGGACTCCAGAGGGGACAATATAGTTTGCCATTTGAGGAAATTTATCAACAGATTGTATGCTTAGCAGATTTCCATTTGTGCGAGCCTCTAGTTGACGTAGAGGCAAATCCATAAGGTCGATCGGTCCTTGGTTAGTCCAAGCAAGATTTTTTAAGATGCCAAATAAACCATCTAGATTAATACTATTAGGTTTAGCGAGTCGGTGAGACAGTAAGTGGAGTTTAAGGAAGGCTTCTGGGATTGATTTAGGTGATGAATCCGCTATTTGTACCATTAAGACAATCGTAGCCTTTTGACTTATCCTTTCGAAGATTTCCGTATGATCAGAGAACATCCCTTCCTCAATACTACTCCTCACGCGAGCAATATGTTTGTCTGATAACTCTATGAAGCCTGTATCCTCAAGGTTGGATATTTCCATTAATCTTTGAATTTCTGTCTTACTTGGATGGATCTGTGGTTTTGGGTAATAAACTTCAATAATTTCCCCTTCAGAATTCTTTGTCCCAAGTCCAAATGCATAACTATGAACGCTATCAATCATTAANTTCTTCCTTAGAATTTANTTCATTATATTTTTTAAAAGAACCGCTTCACTAAATCCAATTACCCATTTTTCATCAATCTCGAATATGGGGCGAACAATTATTGAAGGTTGGCTTCTCATCAACTCAATCGCAGCGATTTCGTCCACCCTTGATTTTTTATTTTCGGGGAGTTTTCGCCATGTCGTNCCTCGCNTATTTAACACATCTTTATAAGAAAAATGACTNAGCAATTTATTAGCCAAATGTTCATCACAACCCTCAGTTTTATAATTGTAAAATTTATATTCAGCNTTGTNTTTTTCAAGCCAGANTNTAGCTTTTTTAATCTTGTCACAATTTGGTATCCCATACATAGTAATCATGTGGTTTCCTATTTTTCCTACATCTTTGCNTCTAAGTGATACTTGATATCAGCGCATAATTTTTCCGATTNTTTNTCCTTGTTTAAAGGTTTTCCTGCCATATCGGTAATATAAAATAAATCTTCCACTCTCTCCCCAAGGGTAGTGATCCGAGCATCTTTAATNTGAACATNGTTNGCTGCAAGCACTTCGCCCACGCAGGCAAGAACCCCTGATCGATCTGGACAGTTTATTTCTAAAATCGAGTGANNTTGGTTATAAGGATTTATCAGATTAACGTTGATACTTTTAGTAAAGTACTTTTCTTTTCGAGTGCGTCGAATTTTGGGTATTTTCAANTTNTTATAATCTTCCTGAAGCCAGGTTCTAAGTAATTCAATAATCTCATTTNTTCGCTGAGTATTGTCTCCAACGGGTAGNCCACCANTATCCAAGACGGTGAAAGTGTCCATACAATAGTCATGAGACGACGTAAAAATACGNGCTTCTTGTATATCCAGGTTCAATCGTTCAAAAGCAGCTGTGCATGTAGCAAATAAAAAACTNGCATTCTCCGCGTAGATGAAAATCTGTGTTGCCCCTTCGCCGTCTGAAATGGTGTTGATATCTTGAATTAAAACTAAAGGATCTATATTTGAATACTTTATGATCCCCTCTGTGTGCCAAACGATATTAGCCACTGATTCCCGNACAAAATATTCATCATCNGCTAGATCCCAAACTGGTCTAATTTTATCGAGGTCACAATTATNTTCTTTAAGTAATTTTAGTGCTGTATCTTTTTTGTCNGATACTCGTTCCTCTCGATTAATAGTATTCTCTAATCCCAATCTTAATGCACGCCTTGTATTTTCATAGAGCTGCCTTAAGAGAGTTGCTCTCCAACTGTTCCACAATTCTGGATTTGTTGCACAGATGTCTGCAACGGTCATTGTATATAAATAGTCAAGGTGTAACTTGTCCCCCATTTGATCAGCAAATTCCTTTATGACCTCTGGGTCATTGATGTCTTTTCTTTGGGCAGTCATGGACATTAGTAGGTGTTTCTCAACAAGCCACGATACTAATGCAGTATCCCACTCGCTTAGTTTATGACGGTCACAAAAATTTATTGCATCAGTTTTTCCAAGTTCGCTATGATCTCCGCCGCGACCTTTTGCGATGTCATGGTACAAACCAGCAATATAGAGAAGTTCGACTTTTGGTAGGTTCTTAAAAATGTGAGCTGCAACGGGAAACGTATTGCTGGCTTCAGGGAGGCGAAATTTGCGCATATTTTCAATAACTTGTAACGTGTGAGCATCCACTGTATAAATATGAAATAGGTCATGCTGCATTTGCCCTGTTATTCTTTCGAATTCTGGCAAGTACAGACCTAAGACTCCATAGCGGGCCATGCGGCTTAACTGAAGACTCATATGATTTTGGGTTCGGAGTAACTTAATGAATAATTCGATATTTTTTGGGTCTTGTCTAAAAGATTCGTCGATCAAATCTCTGTTGTTAAGGATTAGACGAATCGTCGAAGCTCTAATGCCTTTTATCGATGGGTTGTCGCCCATCAAAACAAAGATTTCAATCAGAGCAAAAGGATGTTTTTCAAAAATTTCTGAGTTAATAACTTCGATGTATCCGTTGCGGAGTTGAAATCGGGTATTTATTGCCGATATTTGCGGCTTTTCATGATCCCTAAGGATAACCTCATCCAAGTATTCTAATATAACATCATTTAGTTGACTGAGGATGCCTACTTCACGGTAATAGAGCTTCATGAGTTTCTCTACTGCGAGAGTATTCTCGTCATCCTGATATCCCAATAGTCGGGCCAGTTCTTTCTGTTTTTCAAAAAGAAGGCGGTCTTCGCTTCGAGAGTCAAGCATGTGAAGGCCATATCGAATTTTCCACAAAAATTCTTGACCTTGCTTTAGAGCTGCTTGTTCATGCTCGTTAAGGAAGCCTAAATTGACCAAATCGTTGAATGTGTTTGTTCCGAATCGACGTTTGCAGACCCAAGAAATTGTTTGAATNTCTCTTAATCCTCCTGGTGAGGTTTTGATGTTTGGCTCGAGNGCATAATCAACCCCAAGAAATTTTTGATGTCGCACTTTNTGNTCATNTAATTTAGCCGCGACGAATTTCTTAATAGGCCAAACTCGTTGGTTGTGAGTGGCCCTATACATTGCTGAAAATAACTTAGGATTGCCAATTAAAATTCGTGACTCCATAAGTGCTGTGGCGATCGTGATATCTTTGANTGCNTCACTTTTGCATTGACGAATTGATCGAACNCTGTGNCCNGGTTCTAATCCGATGTCCCATAGCATNGTNAGNAATGAGCTAACGTAATGTTGNTATTTTTTGTGCCAGCTGNTCTTAGTTAANATCAGGAGGTCAANATCTGAGTGNGGCAGTAACTCTCCTCGACCATATCCTCCNACTGCAACTAAACANATATCNGACGGATNGGGCCAATTNAATGCTNNCCATGCCAGCTTCAAAATTTCATCAACGACTCCAGCCCTNCCCCTAACTATGCAGTTGATATCCTGCCCTTCTTTGTATCGATAATNTAANACATCGTTTGANGTTTTGAGTGCANTNTTTAGCAGNGGNATAGGGCTTCCTGCTTCAGATANGTCNGTTTTTAGTTTGGTTATGTCTANAAGGTCTTTNTCTACTTTAAGCTCNGGAATCTTATACTCNGGTAAAGNCTTAGTTTNAAANANAAAGAAACTCACAAGTCTTCGTCTGAGCGTAGNGTAAGNATNTCACAACCAGCACTAGTCACAGCNAAAGTGTGTTCCCATTGGGCGGAAAGNCGGCGATCNTTTGTGGTTACGGTCCATCCGTCGTTTTTTGAAAGTTTAGTATGTCGGGTGCCNGCNTTTAACATTGGTTCAATAGTAAAGGTCATACCTTCCTTNATCTNNANCCCTTGATTAGGTTTCCCNTAATGGAGCACTTGCGGNTCCTCGTGGAAGACTCGNCCTATNCCGTGACCNCAATANTCGCGCACAATAGAATANTTGTGTGCCTCNCCATGCTTCTTGAATTANATGNCCAATATCNCCNAGAGTTCGGCCNGGTTTTACNAGCTCAATCGCTTTGTAAAGGCACTCTTGAGTGATTCGAACTAACCGNTNTGCATGTTCGGGAGTATTNCCTACNAGAAACATTTTGCTGGTGTCGCCATGAAATCCGTTCTTTATTACGGTTANGTCTATGTTTATGATGTCNCCGGATTTAAGAANCTTTTGGTCGTCTGGAATGCCGTGGCAAATTACGTGGTTNACAGATGTGCAAATNGATTTTGGAAANCCATTNTAATTTAACGGAGCCGGGATGGCTTTTTGTTCTTCCACAATATATCTNTGGCAAATACGATCCAGTTCACCGGTGCTTATACCGGGTCTAACATACTCTTCAATCATCTCCAAGACNTCGGCAGCAAGNCTGCCNGCAATCCTCATATTTGAGATGTCCTCAGGAGTTTTTAGATCTATANTCATATANTTACACGNTTANGNANGTTTGAAGAATTTAGCGTNAANCTTATTTTAAANCACCCGAGTTTCATAATACAAAATATCTACTAAAAAATGTCCTTGATGCTCCCAAAGTACTGTTNTTGCTGCAGGAATAGGTTAGATATTGCTTCCGAGAATGACAATATTGTGGTATAAANCGCGACTCTAAANCTATAGGNTTCNGTAANNGATCTGTCGTTTTAGGAGTTTTAATTTAATTAATCTTAATGTCGCATATACACCGACACATNTAATCTGGGTGCCTTGGTAGTTTTTAAAGGTTGATTNATGGGGTGTATAGAGGCTTAACCCAAACAAAAAGGTAAGAACATGTCTATCAGCATGAAAGAAATGCTNCGCGCGGGNGTTCATTTNGGNCANCAATGTAGGTATTGGAANCCAAAAATGGANCCGTACATATTCGGTGCTCGCAATAAAATCCATATTATTAACNTAGAGCACACGCTTCCNGCTTTTAACTCGGCCNTNGAGAAGATCAGTGGCCTTGCTGAGAAAAAGAAAAAAATCTTGTTCGTTGGCACAAAACGCGCTGCGGCCAAAATTATTCGTGAGCAGGCTGANCGGGCTGGNATGCCCTATGTAAACCACCGATGGCTTGGAGGTATGCTCACAAANTATAAAACAATTCGGGGTTCAATTAAGCGTCTAAAGGAGCTTGAGACACAAGAACAGGATGGAACATTTAGTCGCCTGACAAAGAAAGAAGCGCTAATGCTTACTCGAGCCAAAGAGAAATTAGAGCGAAGCATAGGCGGTATTAAAGATATGGGCTGACTGCCAGATTCTCTATTCGTGATAGACGTGAATC
>PBXX01000019.1 GCA_002727755.1 Gammaproteobacteria bacterium
CGTTTATGATCATGAGTGGATTAGCTCAAATGCCTGCATTCACTGCGATTTCGCCGGAGTTGATCGATTTATTCGGAGGCAGGCAAACTGCACGAACTCTCCATGTGATTTGTTCTCTATTGCTTGTTGTATTTTTCATCGTCCATTTAGTTCAAGTGTTTGCATCTGGAGCAGTAAAACAGGTTAGNGCNATGGTAACTGGTAGCTACGTTGGGTCCAAANGTGAAATNGAGGTNCAANAATGAAAAANTTTCAATCGTCGTTGAGNACTAAAAGAGNTCGCCTTTCACGAAGAGAAATTATAAGAANGGGAGGAGCTCTAACAGCANTTTTGATGACTGGATGCGANTCTCAGTTTTATAAACCTCCANNANTNAGNGGTGGTTTGATGGGAATAGCAGACACTTTAACCATGGCCACTCAACGCAGTTTAATGTCAAATNATCAATTAGTTCAGGAGCATGANNCAAGAGAGGTTACCCAAAATTTTCCNGTATGGAATCAGAGTAATCCAGAGGATGAGGATTATCAGCGACTTAAAGCAAATGGCTTTGAGGATTGGGTTCTACCAGTGACCGGCTTGGTGAACAATCCAGTATCAATCTCTCTGTCAGATTTGAAGAAAATGTCACGTAGGACGCAAACTACGATGCACATCTGCGAGCAGGGTTGGTCCGCGATTGCAACATGGACAGGCACACCTCTGCTTTCGGCGATTCAGGCTGCGGGGGGTATAAAACCTGAAGCCAGGTACGTAATGATAAATGCTTTTGGCGGTTGGTATGAGGGGTACGATATGTTTGACGTCAGTCATCCGCAGACTATCTTAGCCTACGGCATGAATGGTAAAGACCTACCGGCAGGGAATGGTGCTCCTGTTAGATTAAGGGTTGAGCGGCATTGTGGTTACAAACAGCTTAAATTCATTAAATCGATTGAGGTAGTTTCCACAGTTGAACACCATGGTCGAGGGACCGGGGGCATAAACTCAGATTTTGGTTTTCATTGGTATGCCGGTGCTTAGATTGCGGTAATTATTCTCGAGCAGGNCCAGGAAATTTCTCTCGTAACTCCCGTTTAAGTACTTTACCGTTTGCATTTCTAGGAATTGTTTCAATAAATGCCGCTCCCTTTGGTAATTTGAAACGAGCTAATTTTCCTTCACAGTAATTGAGAATGTCATCTTCATCGATATTCGCGTCACTGCGAACAACCACCGCAAATGGAGATTCACCCCATGTATTACTTGACTGTCCAATTACCGCTACTTCGACGATCCCTGGGTGACTGATCAGGATGTTCTCAATCTCTGCTGGATATACATTCTCTCCACCTGAAATAATCATGTCTTTAATTCTATCCTGAATATAGACATAGCCCTCTTCATCCATTGATGCTACATCTCCGGTTCGCAGCCACCCATCTCTGGTAATTGTCTCCGCGGTAGCTTCCGGTCTGTTCCAATATTCCAACATAATATGTTTTCCCCTAATCCAAATTTCTCCCTGCTCGCCTGGTTGACAATCAATTCCGTTCTCATCAACAACGCGACCCTCCGTATGGAAAAAAACTTGTCCAGTTGAGCCTATTCTTTTTAATGCATTCTCAGCGTTGATTACACACGCCGGGCCACATACTTCTGTGAGTCCATAAATTTGATGAACTTCAATGTTCCAATCGGCATATGTTTGTATGAGGTTCTCTGGAAGGGGCGCTGCGCCGCTCTGAATCCATCTCAGTGTTGAATAGTCATAGCCGGTTATATTGGGAACTTGAGACATGAAATTTAGCATCGCAGGAACTAACAAAGAGCAAGTNATCTTTTCCTCTGGAATCAATTCCCATGCCTTAAGAGGGTCAAATTCTCGCATAACAACGCTGGTTACTCCCCAATAAATATTGAGTGTGACTGGCACCAGTGATCCAACGTGAAAGAGCGGTAGCGCGACGAGATATCGATCTCCATCCCTTAGGTCAGTCGATGCTATAAATGTGGTGAGTGCCCACATTGATGTGTTATGTGAATGCACCACGCCTTTTGGTGAGCCTGTGGTGCCTGATGTGTACATGATGTAGAGTAAATCATCTTCCTCAGCGCCGATAGGTGGCTCTGTCTCTTCTCCAGCATCTCTGAATAAAACATAGTCTTCTGAAAATGTAAGATCATTTCTCGAGTCGGATACTTGAATCCATGTATCTATGTTCGTTTTTCTGCCGCGACTATNAAGTTCTTGAAATATATCATTGAACTCCTCACCAAAAATTAAAGTCGTAGAGCCACTGTCTTTGAGAATAAACTCTAACTCATCAGCTACCAGGCGCCAGTTCAAGGGGACAACAACACCACCTATCTTTGCTATGGCGAAATATGCTTCAAGGAATTCGGCACTATTCATCAATGCCAAAGCAACCCGATCACCCGGTTTAATGCCGCTTTTTATCAGGGAGTTTGCTAATCGGTTGCAGCGTTTGTTGAGTTCCTCAAAAGTAAGGCGCAAACCGGATTGTGAGTCAACGTAGGCCTCTCTTTGAGGGTTAATCAATGCCCGTTTGGNCAGGAGTAGTCCTATATTGTTTTTCATCTTATGATTCTCAGGTGGAGATTTTATTGAGCTTTATGAGACTATGAGTAAATACATAAAGCGCACTGGTGGCAAGTTAAAATGTTTCCGGATTATAAAGAATGTTCTTTAAGTTTCATTATTTTCATTTTGGTCATCAGTTTGCCAGTTAACGCGCAGGTTGTGCAAGAATTTGCACCGGAATTAACAGAACATGGCCATCCAAATTTTCAGGGTTACTGGACAAACCCCTTTCAGACCCCGCTGGAGAGNCCCCTTGCGCTTGGTGACCAGCGNGTATATTCNAANTCTGAGGTCGAGGATTTGAGGGAGTTNGCGATTNCCTTAGATAAGAACAGAAGATCGCCATTAGATCCACAAAGACCCGCCCCAAAGATTGGAGGCGAAATTAATAATCAGGCNGATGGAAATTTTGAGATCATGCCGATNGAGTTAGCNCAAATNTCAGGNGAATTTCGAACATCGNTGATAGTCAAACCAGAATCAGGTCGAATACCTTGGCGGAGAGGCGCAAGGGATATTCATCAAATTTGGCGNGAAGAGGGGAANGGCAGATTTGACGGNCCTGAAGGATTGACTCCGTTNGATCGCTGTTTGACTCCAGGAGGACAANTGCCCCTGCTCTANATGTTTGGNGGTNTAGANTCTGAGCTTGGAAATCCGGCTGGAGATAACCCGGTAAGGAATATCCAGATAGTTCAGAATAAAGACTATGTGTTAATTCTCTCGGAGTATTTTAGTCTATATCGAGTTATTAGGTTAGATGATGATTTTAGACCCGGCCTGGGTCGGAAGTGGATGGGGGATTCAATAGGCTACTACGAGGGAAACTCACTTTTTGTGCACACAAAAAATTTTAGAGAGGAACAATCGATTTCTCCGATGCGATCATCTTCCGATTTTGAGGTTAAGGAGATTTACACACGGATNAGCGAAGATGAGATCTTATTCCAATATGAAATTACTGACCTAAANATTTACACAGAGCCCTGGTCCGNAGAAATACCGATACAAAGAATGGGNGCTGATCAAAAGCTTTATGAGTATGCTTGCCATGAGGGTAATTANTCAGTNCCTATTATGCTTCGTACAGCCAGAATGGAAGAANCTGGGCTTTTGTGANCTTGAGCTCAGCAGATNAAAGAGTATATTATCCGCGCTGGANTTCGACNGTAACTTANCGAANAATAGANCNNTGTTCTTGCTGTTACTNAATTAATATCANCNAATNTTTTCTTATTNAGGAACTTATATACAATGAAAGTAGCCTATGTATTTCGTAATGATATGTCAGCAACATTTCAGCTAGCCTCCATGATCCTGCCGCAATTAGAGCAGGGTACGCATGGTGTTGAGGTTGTTGGGATGATGTTCTTTGACGAAAATGTTTATGCTCTGAGTGCTGATAACGANGTAGGTANACGTTTATCAAAAATCGCTGAANAGCAAAATATCCTTTTAATGATTTGTGATCAATGTGCGCTGCGCAGAGGTTTGGCGGAGGGTGANTTCTCACAGTGNGGCTCTGGCGAAGTGAAGGCTAAAAATACCGTGAATGGAGTTGTAGCAGGGTGTTTTCCTCAACTGTACAGTGCGCTTTCAGACAATATGCCTGATCAAATTATCACGCTGTGAGTTATAAGATACTTTCACTCACTAAAAATACGATTGCCATTTGGTTAAAAGTATTCTTGACTCTATNGTTAGTTTTACCAGTCATGGGTCACTGTGGTTCCTTTACTCTTGGTCCGGGCTTAGGGGTAGAGAGAGTCAACGATACCTTTAATGTTGATCTGGATATTGTGCGCGGGCTTTATAGATTNGATAACGGAGTAACTGTAGGTACAGTCGTCATGTTTGGTTATGTCGATTATCTTGACGTGCCAGATGAAGGCAGATATGAAGCCATNATAGGTTACTCGCCGACGTTATCGAGTTCAAGAATTTCACCTTACGCATTCATTACAAAGGGGGTGCGATCGTATTTCGGNGTTGATTCAAGCATTCACTATCACACTGCAACCTTTGGTAATAGGTATATTNTNAATGAGAGNATTTATTTNGATTCCTCTTACAGGCATAGAAATACNAGTGATATGAGTTGGGAAACAGGGACCGTTTCGTTTGGGGTGGGNTACAATATCTCGACTCGGTTTTCTCTACAATTCAATGTCGGCACTACATGGGGAGACTACCAAGGTGATCAGGCTGTNCTCGCGCTAATAAGTCGTTTTTAATAANCNTTAATTAGTTTACTCTGATGTAGACCACCCNAAAGCATCATAGGCTGTCCCGATGTCTACAAACCCTTGGACAGCAAGTAGGCAGCCTGTGATCAAAATACCCAGAACTGAAGTGATCAATTTATTGTCTGCNGCTTGACCAAGGATGCCGGTCGGTGCATGAGTNAGGTCGTTAAAGGTGGCTGTATCAATGGCTGTTTGTAGAATCGAAATAGACCGCTGCTTACTATTACTATTCGACGGATTGGNATTTTCTGCGGTTATAGANCACTCCATGNNNAGGCATTCAGTTCGTAAAAAGTCAATGTCAGCAATTCTTTGCTGTTGCAATCTTATGGCATTAAACATTGCGAACAAACTTATCGACCCTATAGCCAGTATGATCAAGAGGATCATAACTACTGTGGCNGCATGATGGGACGCCTGNGTCCATATAATAGAATTAAGCATGATGACTGCAAAAACAGCAGCTAAGATTAAAATTGAGGTGTAGCCTTGAATACGAAGGTAGAATTGCTCTCCAAACCGGATTATGCAATTTCGGATTTCCATAAAAGCGATAACATTTCCTGGGTCTAGCAGAGATAATTTGTAATTGATATCCGATTCCGCTGATTTAACANTAAGAAATTTGGAGATATTGAGACCTTCTGAATCAATCAAGCTTCTAAGAACTTTTAGTGCCTGATGCCTTCTTTTAAAATCAAAAGCACAGACGAGGCCAAAGCCCATTATTCCAATACCACTCATACATGCCAGAAAGCGTGCTACGCTCCCTAGAAATGAATCACCNAGTAAAAAAAATGAGTCCGGATATAGGAAGCTGTGAAATAGTGGAGGAACTATTGCAATGGAGAGAGCCATTATAACCACATAAGCATCATAAGCCCGNGGTTTTTTTGTTGCGTATACTGTTTTTATAATCTCTGTAAATAATGACTTAGGTGGCAGTTGGATATCACCGCTACTCNCTGCGTTTGANACTGGCTTNAAACAAATNTGATTTTTTTCAAAATCACCACGTGAATTTTGAATTGAAAAATCTATTTCGCTCTCAAGTAAGCCTGGNAAATTAGTGGGTGAACTCCAGCCAATACCGACTAGTTTTCGGGTGGTTCGNTCATAAGTCCATTCTGGTGCTGGCTGTGCTAAGGCTTCAAATTCCTCAACGGTAAAATATGCGTACTTTACTGAAATAATGAGTCGACGGAGAAATAAAAACATGTACGCTAATACAATTTGGTAGGGGTCAATGCTTGTTACGCTAGATTGATTAAACAAAGTGGTAAAGAATCCAACTGTAATAATCCAAGACGATGGGTAGACTAAGAGCCATGAAAATATTAAAGCACGGAGTGGACGGTATTTCGTAGATAGAGACCATAAATTTCTGTTCTCACAAACATACCAAGCACGTATCAATGAACGTTCAATTAACAGTGCGGCAAGAGGAGATATCAGAACCGGTGGGAGATTCTCGTAGACAAACGTGATCCAAAACTGTTTCCAAGAGAAATTAAGCTTCTGATTTTTCATAGCTAATTCATGTGATTCTCATTTAGTGGACGACAGAGTCAATGATTGTCTGGAAAAATTCGATATGATCCCATTTGGCAGGAAATTCTGTTAAGTGATAAGAGTTTTTCCGCTCATTCGTATCCCCCACTATCTCAAGGGTACTATTTCTTACTGCAACAAGATCTAGTCCTGGATGAACATAGATATTGTTGCTCCGACTTCCTACTGCCATGAACCACTCATTGGAAACACTTGGCCACCAAAAATATCCATAACCGTAAGGTAGAGAGGAGGTAATTGACGTCGTCAGGGCCGTTGACTCGGCTACCCACTCACCTGAAATAATGGTTTCTTGCTCCCATTTGCCTCCTCGAGCATACAGCAATCCAAAGCGAGCGAAGTCTCTAGTTGTGGCGTCGATGCAACAATATGACATGTAGTTATCAAACGCGTCTTTCCACCATGATGCAGTCATACCAATTTTGGAAAATAACACGCCATGAGCAAAGTCATATAAGCTCATTTTAGTTGTTTGCTCAATTATCTCGCCAATGACTTGGGTGTCCGCATTTTGGTAATTCCAGTTATAGTTAGCACCTCTCCAATGAGCCCTATTGGGATCAACTTCTCTATCTTGAATGCTGAATATTCTATTATTGACAGGTTTTGAATAATCGATTGATCCATCTTCTTTTCGAGCGCCCGAATACATCACCGGACCATCATTGCCACCTTTTTCTTTTAAGCCTGAAGACATCATTAATAGATTCTTTATAAGAACATTTTGACTTTCGTTGTTTTTCCATTCTTCAATAAAATCCGCTGCGGGAATATCAATAGATGAGATATAACCTTTGTCCAAAGCTACGCCCATAAGTGCACTTGTAAACGATTTTGCTGTAGACCAAGAGGTAGCTATGGTGTCTTTAGTTGACTCAGCCGCATACTTTTCAGCGACTATAGCTCCATGCCGGATAATTACCAGCCCTTGGGTATTTTGCGATAAGGATTCTCCATCAACTGTTACTTGGTCAAACGCATAATTTACCGCCTCTTGCAGTTTGTCGCTATTCATTCCTACTTCTTCAGGTTCGACGACAATCCAAGAGGTTGACGGAAATGTCTGTAGAGAGCTGGTCAAGTTTGAGTTAATTGCCTCAAATACGAGATTTTCTGAGTCAGTAAGTCTCAGATTTACTTCATAGAATTTATCTTTGTACTTCAGTTTTCTGATTTTCAGTGTGTCAAATTCAAATTTATTTGAAAGATCAGTAGAGGGGATGTTGACTTCTTCAGCAGAAATTAATTTCAAGCATATTGTTTTACAAGGAGTGATACTAAAAGTAGCTCGGTAGTTTTTTTCACCTGCAATAAGATGCTTAACTTGAAGCATGCCCTCATCGAAATTCGCTGAGGTATCATACTCTANAACAAAGGCTAGTTTGTTCTCACAAGAAATATCATTCCATTCGCCAGGTTTGCCCAGATAATTTGTGGCGTCTGCTTTCTTGGGCCAGAACTTTACACCCATAGCCAGACANTCTTGATTGCCCATAAAATTGTCTGGCTCTCCATATTCAGTATTAAAGCCAGGTCCTTTACCCCATAAGTCGTATGGGGTGATCTGAGAAGCATCTATCTTAGTCTGATCACTCCATCTCCAGTCGCCTTCTATGTCTATGTCTGATCCCCCTAGCCAAAAATATTCTGATCCGCCACCATCACTAGCAGATGTTTGAGTTTGAGACATAAAAGATCTCAGAAAGGTATTCTCTTGAAACGATTCTATTTTNACGAGTGTTCCGGATTTTTCTTCAGCAAATTTTGAGGCTTCGGCCCAACTCATTGGCAATTCAACTTTCTCATAAGTATGGCCATTAAAAGTATACAGATTTTGGGATTTTTGGTTATCTGCTGAAATGAGATCAGAGGGAAATAGCAGGCAAATTGTTAGTTTGATTATTAGAAGCTCTTTTCGAAATTTGTCGATCTTAACTGNTTTTTTACTCATGGGTTAATCTTTCATAAGTCTGCAATTTATCGTGATAGCTATCTTCTCGAATATAAAAATGAAGAATGGCGGCTATTAATCCTAACACAATGCCTGCAATCCAAACTCTGTCATAGCTTCCAAAATTTTCATAAAGCCATCCTCCCAGCCATACACCCGTGAAACTGCCTACTTGATGGCTGAAAAATACGATACCGTATAGGAATGACATATAACGAGTTCCAAAAAAGGTTGCTACTAAACTNGATGTCGGTGGCACTGTAGCCAACCACAGGAATCCCATCACGGCNCTGAATATCAAAACACTTGTGGTTGAGATGGGAAGAGATAAAAANAATGTAATTGCAATCGCTCTGCCGAGATAAATAGTAATCAANAGTTTACGCTTAGAAAAAGAGTTACTTGCCACTCCGGCATAATATGCACCAAATATATTGCAAAAACCGATGATGCTGATACTCAATGCACCTAAATAGGCTGAAAATCCTAAGTCAATCAAATAGGCTGGCATGTGCACTGTGATGAATGCTAAGTGAAAACCACAAACATAGAACCCAAAGACTAGAAGTAAGTACGAGCGAACACGTAGAGCAAGGCTCGCAACCTCAAATATCGGCATCGAAGTTTCGCTTGATTTCTCCTTTGGGACTCCACCGCCACTTTTAGTTATTGGTATTAAGAAAATAAACATGCCACAAACTGATAAGCTTATAATCTGGAGGGCCTGAAACCAGCCTGTAGTTTCTATTAGCAGCTGAATAAGCGGAACTATTATAAATTGACCTAAACTGCCTGCAGCTGTCCCGATTCCTAATGCCCAACCTTGTTTTTNCTTTGGTACCAATTTAACTAAGACCGGCAGTATTATCCCGAAAGAAGTTCCGGCGATTCCAGCGCCAACCAATAAGCCTGCTGTCAAGATGATCGTTAATTGGGAACTTGCGTATGCCATCCCGCTAACGCCCAGTGAGTAGCATATAATTCCAGCAATAAGCACTCTCGTGCTTCCATGCTTGTCAGCGATCCCCCCAGCGAAGATCGCGAATATGCCCCAGGCTAAATTTTGGGTTGCAAGGGCCAGTCCGAGAATATCTCTTCCCCAATCACGATCAGCTGACATAGGCTCAAGAAATAAACCAAATCCGGCACGAAAACCAAAGGAGAGCATGACGAAAACACAGCCTGCAATAACAACTGATACATATGCATTATTTTTCTCTGAGGCCATTTTCGAGTTTTTCTTTCACTGGTTGAATTAACGGAAAACTAAATCAAAAAGTTACTTGTCGATTGGCAATTTAGTTCGCTGGTTCTAGCTGAAAATTCCTTTAAAAATAAAGAAAAATACAATAGACAGTATAGCACCGGCTGGAAGTGTGACGATCCAAGATAGAAATATTCTACCGACGACGNCAAAGTTTAGNGCACTCATGCCTCTCGCAAGCCCGACACCTAAAACGGCCCCAACNAGAGTGTGTGTTGTTGATACGGGGATACCCGTGCCGGAGGCGATAACTACGGTTGTAGCGGCAGCAATTTCGGCGGCGAATCCACGACTGGGCGTAAGTTCGGTGATATTTTTTCCAATGGTCCTGATTACTCTGTGGCCCCACATTGCCAGTCCCGTGACTATTCCAAAGCCACCCAGAAGCAATATCCATACTGGTAGCGCAGATTCAGCTTCGAACGCGCCATTATTCGCGATCACGCTATTTATAGCTGCTAATGGGCCAATCGCGTTNGCGACATCGTTTGATCCATGAGCAAAAGCCATAGAGCAAGCCGTGAAAATCATTAATACTCCAAATACACGCTCAACGCTTTGCATCTGTGCAGTTGGCTGATCAGAGTCNGGTAATCTTAGTCTGCGCAACAAAAAAATACCGATGGTAACNGTCANGAGCGCAAATGCCAGGGCTAGGAAGGCACTTTGACTAAATGTTACTTCTANACCAACATGACTCAAGCCTTTTACTAGTGTGACCATTGCGATTACGAAACCGACAAGAAACATATAATAAGGAACAAATTTCTTAGCGTACTTTAGCGGATCCTCTCTGCTTAGGACTAATTTTTCGACTGAAAGAAAGAGTATGAAAGCAATGNTTCCTGAAAACACAGGAGAAACGATCCAGCTGGCAACTATCTCGAGTACTTGACCCCACATAACTGAATCAGCTGAGATACCGACCACGGCAAACCCGATAATAGCACCAATGATGGAGTGAGTGGTTGANACAGGCCAGCCGTATTTTGAGGCCACTACCAACCATATACCTGCTGCCAATAGGGATGAAAGCATCCCAAAAATAAGTAATTCTGGTCTATCGTCAAAACCAGCACTCTCAATATCGATAATGCTGCTTCTTATGGTCGAGGTAACCTCTCCTCCCGCGAGCCATGCGCCAGTGAACTCAAAAACCATTGCGATAATTATAGCTTGCTTAATTGTAATCGCTCGGGCTCCCACAGAGGTGCCCATTGCATTCGCGACGTCGTTTGCACCAACACCCCACGCCATAAAAAAGCCAAAGAAGCAGGCCATAATTAATAGCAAAAAACCGTATTGGGAAATTACATCAGACATTATTTAGGGGAATTTAGTCNTATATTTTATTATAATAAAAACCTGTTTTTGTTCTTGGTCGTTATGAACAGAGCGCAGTTTACTAACATCCAGCGACGAATACTATGGCAGAAATATAATATGCCAGGNCTTTGTTAATATCATCGTCTGNCTAATAGCTTGTAAACTTTTTAAGACCTCCTTGATTAACTTGGAGGAGGGTATTTTTGAAAATCAGAAACACTGNAAGGGTGATCAATGATTAGTATTACTTATATCGAACATGATGGAACTGAGAGATCTATTGAAGCCAGGCCAGGCTCGTCGGTTATGTTGGCAGCTGTTACAAATGGAGTNCCAGGAATCGATGCAGATTGCGGAGGCTCATGCTCTTGTGCAACCTGTCATGTTTTTGTAAATGAAGAATGGTTAAGCAAGACCGGAGAAATTAGTCCTACAGAAGAAGCAATGCTCAGCTTGAGTCCAGACCGCAAGGAAAACTCAAGATTAGCCTGTCAGATTCCCGTTACGGAAGATCTGGATGGTTTGGTAGTTACTACTCCAGAATTTCAGTTCTAGTATTACGCGCNAACTAATTCACTATGCTATTTANNAGAGGGGGTAAAGCGCATATGAATAAGTCTGANNTTAAAGNACACCGTCGCAGTAAATGGAGTATGGTNGGTAAAGATCCATACTCAATCCCTTTAGAACAAATCGATTTATCNCATCCAGGTATTTGGCAAGCTAATGAGTACCTGCCCTTCCTGAAGCGTTTGAGAGATGAAGACCCAGTACATTTTTGCTCAAATTCTGCAGTGGGCCCTTATTGGTCAATAATGAAATATAAGGACATTATGGAGGTTGATACTTCACCAAATATCTATTCCTCTGAACCAACAATTGGAATAGTAGACACGTTTGAGGAATTCACGCTCCCGTCATTCATTGCGATGGATCCTCCTAAGCATGACGAGCAGCGAAGAATAGCGCAGCCGGTTGTAGCTCCNGCTAACTTGAAAAATCTNGAGGTTACTATACGAGAGCGAGCTTGCAAGATCTTGGATAAGCTTCCCTTGGGCGAAGAAATAGACTGGGTTGAAATGGTGTCAATTGAATTGACCACACAAATGTTAGCAGTTTTGTTTGATTTCCCCTTTGAAGATCGAAAAAAGTTGACCTACTGGTCTGATATGACAACCGCGATACCTAACAGAGGCGGTGTGGCAGATTCTCAAGAACAGCGTTGGGGAGCTATACAGGAATGTCTGGAGTATTTTCAACGGTTATGGGATGTGCGGATCAATCAAAGCCCAGGATTTGATTTGATATCGATGCTTGCTCATGGTGAGGCAACTAGAAATATGCCTCCAAAGGAATTTCTGGGAAACCTGCTCTTACTGATCGTAGGCGGTAATGATACGACACGCAATTCAATAACTGGAGGAGTNGTTGCGTTAAATGAGAATCCTGAAGAATATGAAAAGCTCAGAAGAAATACTGGCCTTATTGGGAATATGGTTTCTGAAATTATACGTTGGCAGACTCCATTAGCTTATATGCGCAGAACAGCAACACAAGACACNGAGTTGAGAGATAAAAAGATAAGAGCAGGAGACAAAGTCATTATGTGGTACGCGTCCGGCAATCGCGATGAGGAGATGCTTGAGCGTCCAGATGATTTTTGGATTGATCGACCAAATGCTCGTCAACATTTATCCTTTGGTTTTGGAATACATCGGTGTATGGGTAATNGATTGGCTGAGATGCAGTTGCGGATACTCTGGGAAGAAATCATGAGAAGATTTGATTGCATCGAAACATTAGCAGAACCTGAGCGAGTTTATTCCAGTTTTGTTAAAGGGTACACCAAATTACCAGTCGTGTTGCACGGCATTTAGATTTTACGATTTTGCGAATATATTTTCTTTTTCAGTTCTCAAGAATCTGGCATTCCCATCTCTTTTGGTAAATCCTACGCGATCGAAATATTCAAGAATTTCGATACAGAGGTTTCTCCCGATGCCGGACTGATCTCTAAACTGAATCACGGTAAATCCATTTTGCTCGGNAANCTCGTCTACTAATTTTTCCGTGAANTCTGCTAATTCCATAATTGTTTCTGGAAGAAAATAACGATTTTCAGCTACNTTAACTAGACTTCCAGACCTTGTTATTTGCTTTAGTATAACTTCAAGCTTTNTAAGCGGTATCCCTGTCAGATCTACCAGCTCGCGTGTTCTTGGTGGAATATTGCCAGACTTTTCAAGTAATGGTCTTACCTTAGTAAGAAATTCTCGCTCCTCGACACTTAATGATGCCTTATGGTCAGGCAAATGGAGTAGGGTACCAGTTAAGCTTAAGAGCCTTTTTTCTATAAGAATTTGCAGAATACAACTAAAAAACAAATGAGATCCGGGAAGTTGAGCTTCACGACTTAAAGATTGCTCACTGATGCCTTGGACATTGACATTGGTGCTATGAAAAGCTTTAACTAGAGCTATTATCTTTTTTGCGTAATCTCTAAAAAAATCACCGAATAAGATAANTAAATCTCTGTTAGTTTTTTCCTCAAGCCTGACGTATTCAAATTTTTCTGTTCGAAGCTTCTTTAGAAAAGTTTCGACTATTTGAAGTTTTAAATTTCTATTGATTAAAAATCTTTTTATATTCAGACCAGTTGGTGAGGTCTCTATAAGAGATTTTAGGGCTAGATCGTCTCTCTGATTCGAAGCAACGAGTTCATTTATTCGGTGTTCGCTAGAACGTTTTTTTCTTGGGACGAATAAATCGATTACTTTACCACCNCCAATCGTATNTTGTGATGCTGGATCTCGGAGAATGAATCTGTCACCGTAATGAGCAATGATGGCAGANTGTGCTGTAATCTGGACAAACACATCATTCTCCGAAAGCTGTCTTAAGCTCACCACGTGGTGAGCCGCTCCAATGTATAGATGATATTCTGTTCCAGTTTTCAGGGATGTCTCTGGATCGATTAAAATGACAACTGCATCCAACCTAGTAACGGGATGCAGTATTGAGTGATCTAGTATCCAGTCTCCTCTTGAAACATTTTCAAGGCCCGTATCGATATTCAAAGCAGCGCGCTGATTTAGGGAAATGGCTGCAGTCTCATCTTTGTCGATCCGTATGCCTTTTACTTTTATTGAACCAGCGGTTCTAGAGATTACTGCATGATTATCTTTTTTGATTGAGCCCGATTTGACACATCCGGTAACAACTGTTCCTATACCTTTGACACCGAAAGCGCGGTCAATCAAAAACCGAAAATTTCTGCTTTCATTACTGTCTGGTTGAGATCCTAAACGAAGGGTTTCAGATTTTAGGTACTGTGATAGCCCCTCAATTCCTTTCTTAGTCGTATTTGATATTTCAAAAATTTCTGCGGACTTAAATATCGAATCCTTCGTTAATTCGGCGATTTCATGTCTTAATGTCTCAATCCTGATACTGGTCGTTTTATCAATTTTTGTAATTGCAATAATGCCATTTTTAACTCCGAGTAACTTGATTATGGAAAGATGTTCTCTGGTCTGCGGCATAACACCGTCATCCGCTGCGATAACTAAAAGCGCATAATTGACTGCACCAAAACCAGCTAACATATTATTTATGAAGTCAATGTGCCCTGGAACATCTACAAAGCCTAGAGTGCAAGAGATAGCTTGGCTGCTAAATTTGCTATAGGCATAACCTAGATTGATTGTTAACCCACGTTTTTTTTCTTCTTCGAGGGTATCTGTGTCGACTCCAGTTAGGTGTTTGACCAAAGAAGTTTTTCCATGGTCTACGTGGCCAGCAGTGGCCACAATAAGAGATCTAGATGACATAAATTTTTACGACACGCTTCTTGCAAATATCTGTGACTCGTCAGGTTTCCTCTAAAATGTTCTCATTTGCTCGAAGTTCAAGAGGTCGAAACTTTATTATACTTGTAGATATAGTAAATCATCGTTGCAACAATAGCTGCCACTACTGCGAAGCCTGCATTAAAAACGCCACTGCTTAAATTCACGATGCCATACCCCAGCGCTCCGGTCATCAGAGCATAATACAGGAATGGAAGAAGTGTTTTTCTAATTACAGATCCCTCTTTACCAATTAGTCCTGCTACAGCCGAGGCGGCGACTACGTTGTGTACGCAGATTATGTTCCCTGAAGCTCCGCCAACAGCTTGGAGGGCCACGATCCAGGTGGGATCAGCTAATATTCTCTCCCCGACACCAAACTGGAAAAGTGAGAACATCATGTTGCTGACGGTGTTAGAGCCTGCAACAAATGCACCTAGTCCTCCTATAAAAGTTGAGAAAAAAGGCCAAGCAGATCCTGCTAAGTTGGCGACGCCCTCTGCAAGTGCGATTGGCATTTGCTCATAACCGGCAGCACCACCACTTGAATTAATGAATACTTGAACCATTGGAACCGTAAAAACGAGTGCCGTGGACGCTGGCACTAAAGTTTTTAACGAACTAGTGAATGCGATTTTGTAGTCAGAGCTTTTCAAACCATGAACCAAGATTGTAATTAAGGAAACAATTATAAAAATTGTTCCAGGCGACCATAGTGGCTGAAAAGAGGCGCTAATATCGCTTCCAAAAATCTCTGTCCATGACCAAGTGATTAAAGGGTGATCGCTTCTTAAAAAGGCTTCCATATTTACGGCACGAAGCCTCGTAAGAACTAACAAACCAGCTACGAATAAATAGGGAGACCATGCGCGGATAAGACCCATTGAATTCTTGTCAGCGGAAGCTGAATCGCTGGCCTGCATGGAACCGCTCCATTCATCTTCCCAATTCTCTTTAGCATCGAAATCCCACTTATCTGTCTCGTCCGGCATTAAAAAGCCATTTTTTGCTGCAGTCACAACAATAGCGAGTCCAATCATGCCACCGAACATTGAAGGAAATTCGGGCCCAAGGAAAGTTGCTACGATTAAGTATGGAATGGTCATTGAGAGAGCTGCAAAAATAGCGAATTTCCATACTTTAAAACCATCTGCAAAGGACCGATTGGCCCCGAAAAATCGCGTCATTACNGAAGTNACTAATAGGGGAATAAATGTCCCGGCAGTNGCATGGATTATCGCTATTTTTGTNCCGATGAAACCAAGAAAGTCTTCCCATTCAGAAAAACCCAACTCCATCGCATATGCACTCATTCCTGGGTCAGCGGAAAGCCCAGTATTCACTCCGACTAATATTGGTGTGCCCATTGCTCCAAATGATACTGGAGTACTTTGAATTATCATTCCTGCAACTACTGCTGCCATAGCNGGAAAACCTAGGCCTACCATTAAAGGCACAGCAACAGCGGCTGGAGTACCAAACCCTGCGGATCCTTCGATAAATGTGCCAAATAGCCAAGCGATAATTATTACTTGGATCCTTCTGTCCGGAGTGATGTCCGAGAAACCTTGGCGAATGGTGTTCATCGCTCCGCTTTGTTGAAGCGTGTTAAGCAGCAATATCGCTCCAAATATAATATAGATTAGGGTGCCTGCTATTATCAGTCCGTTGACTGAAGCGGCTAATATCTTAGGGATGGGCAGCTGCCAAACAAACAAAGCTAGGGCGGCAGCGACCACGTAAGCGATCGGCATTGCTCTGCTTGCTGGCCAACGGAGCATTACTAAAAAAATTGCAACTGAGATTATGGGGAGTAAGGAAAGAATCGCTAAGATACTGGTGCTCATAGTATTTTTCTTTTAGTTAATTGATTAATTAAGAGCTTTAATTTCGAGCTTATCAGATAATTGCTATCGAGAGAAACTCAATCCTTAAGATAAAAACTGATTGGTTATAGTCTGTTGGATTATTTTATGTCGCGCAATTTCGCCTGAGCGGCCGCAAGCCGGGCAACCGGTACCCTCGGAGGAGAGCAACTTACGTAATTCAATCCAGCTTTATGACAGAAATCTATCGAGGAGGGGTCTCCAGCATGTTCCCCGCATATACCTAGTTTTAATCCTGGCTTAGTTTGGCGTCCCTTGTGTGCTGCGTAGTTTACTAATTTACCCACGCCGGTTTTATCGAGACTTGCGAATGGGTTTTTATGATAGATCTCTTTACGTTGATACTCATCATAAAAAAGCCCCATATCATCCCGACTAAGACCTAGGGTAGTTTGTGTCAAATCGTTCGTACCAAAGCTAAAGAAATCGGCCTCTTTCGCTATTTCATCAGCTGTTATCGCTGCTCTCGGAACCTCTATCATAGTGCCGACAATATAATTAATACGGACTTTCCTTGCTTTCATTACTTCCTTTGCGACCCGGTGAACAATAGTTAGTTGATCTGCTAATTCCTCTTGGAACCCTACCAGGGGAATCATTATTTCTGGGTTCACTTTAATGCGTTTTTTACTTTTTTGAACTTGTGCAGCAGCTTCAAATATCGCACGCGCTTGCATTTCAGTAATTTCTGGATAGAGAATCCCCAGTCTGCAGCCGCGGCATCCCAGCATAGGGTTCTCCTCATGTAGGGCCTTGATTCGATCGATAACAAAGTCGAAGGGTACACCCAGCTTCTCAGCGAGCTGACGTCTTACCACATCGTCTTGTGGTAAAAATTCGTGAAGCGGGGGATCTAGCAAGCGAATGGTAACCGGCCTTCCATTCATTTCCTTAAATAATCCGACAAAATCTTTTTTCTGAAATGGCAGTAATTTTTTCAATGCAGATCTTCGCTGAACTTCATCAACAGCTAAGATCATTTGGCGCATAAAATTTATCCGATCGCCATCAAAGAACATGTGTTCAGTTCGGCAAAGACCTATTCCCTCGGCCCCAAAAGAGACGGCTTGTTTTGCCATAGCTGGGGTGTCAGCATTAGTTCTTATCTTAAGGCTGCGNTGTCGATCAGCCCATTTCATAACTGTTTCAAATAAACTGAAGGTGTAGCTATTGGTTGGCCTTAATTTTCCTTCTAGAACTCTCTTAACATCCGAATCAGCACTTTCAATCATCCCTTTNTAAATAGCTCCTGTAGAGCCATCGATTGATATGTAATCACCCTCTTTTAAAGTCACCTTTCCCGATTTTAGAGTTCGTTTTTCGTAGTTAATGACTACGTCACCTGCACCACACACGCATACTTTCCCTAATTGTCTCGCCACGAGCGCAGCATGCGAAGATACACCACCCCGTGATGTCAATATACCCTGGCTCAGCAGCATGCCTTTGAGGTCATCTGGCGAAGTTTCTGTGCGACAGAGCACAACTTTGTTGCCTTTACGAGTTTCAATCTCAGCGTTTGCAGCTGTAAAAGCTATCCTTCCAGTTGCAGCGCCNGGACCNGCTGNGAGTCCNTGTCCAATGACAGTAGCCGCTTTTAATGCCTTGGGGTCAAATATGGGCACTAACAGGGAATCAATCGATTCGGCAGGTATTTTTANTAGNGCNTCTTTCTGGCTCATTAGACGTTCTTTTTGCATTTCGACAGCTATGCGAACAGCGGCGAGCCCAGTACGTTTGCCATTTCGAGTTTGTAATATGAACAAACGACCGTTCTCTATCGTAAACTCAAAATCTTGCATATCGCAAAAGTGACGCTCCAACTTAATCCTAACTTTCTCTAAATCTTTAAAGCTATTTGGTAAAGTTTGAGCCATCATTTGGATCGGTTGGGGAGTCCTAACGCCAGCGACGACATCTTCGCCTTGGGCATTAATCAAATACTCTCCGTAAAAGATTTTTTCTCCATTAGCTGGATCTCTAGTGAATGCCACGCCGGTGCCGCTATCATTTCCAGTATTGCCAAACACCATTGACTGGATATTTACGGCAGTTCCCCATTCTGCAGGTATGCCATATTCTTGTCTGTATAAAATTGCTCTTTCGTTTTTCCACGAACCAAAAACTGCTCCGATAGCCCCCCAGAGCTGTTGCATCACGTCTTGAGGGAAAACACTGCGCGTGCGCTTTTTAATAAGTGCTTTGTACCGAGNAACAAGAGTTTTTAAGTTTTCAGTTGTCAGTTCTGTGTCCGCTGAGACACCAAGAGAGATCTTTAACTTTTCTAGTTCTTTATGGAAAGGTTCCTCTTCCTCTTCATTGCGAGNCTGAACCCCCATGACGACATCACCATACATTTGAATAAANCGGCGATAGCAATCCCAAGCAAATCGTGGATTACCGGATGACCTCGAAAGTCCCTCGACTGTTTGATCATTGAGCCCAAGGTTGAGAATAGTGTCCATCATTCCGGGCATNGAATCTCGTGCCCCAGAGCGCACGGANACCAAAAGTGGATTTTCAGAGGCNCCAAAATTTTTGCCTAATTGTGCTTCAATTTTTTGAACACCATTTTTGACATCTTTCAGNAACTGTTTTGGATAAGTNTTTCCATGATTGTAGAAGTAGTTGCACACCTCAGTTGAAATTGTAAAGCCAGGAGGTACTGGNAAGCCAATTGAGGCCATTTCAGCTAAGTTTGCTCCCTTACCACCCAGTAATTCGCGCATGCGCGCATTACCATCGGTTTCTCGCCCAAACGCAAAAACGTATCTTTTTGATGATGGTTTTTTAGATTGAAGATCTGTTTTTTTTGAAGCCTTTTTCATAGGAAAATGTGTATTTGTAAAAATTTATTCCGTGCTTTGTGCTATGTAACGGATTCAGATGATATCGAAATATNCTAGACAAATCATAGTTGCTGTGCGNCTTAGATTGAAGAAGACAAAACTAANTAAACAGANAGATGCTTTCTTCAATTGCGGGCGAGAGGATAATGCACATGGGAATTAAAATCCAGTTTCAGTAATGTTGATCATAATGCTAACCCAATGGATGATACTTGAAACGGNAGGTCATGACTAAAAGGTTAAGAGTTTTCATCAGAGAGAACGAGGTCAGGAGTTCCGTCCTCATCAACTAAGACTGAGACTTGGATAGGGCGACAGCAAACAGAGCAATCTTCGATGTATTTCTGTGAATCTATGGAGATATCGATTAATAGCTCTATGGACTCTCCACAATAGGGGCAGTAGTCCTTGGAGACCCTTTGCTCAAGGTAAGTCATTTAACTTCTGTCACAAGTTCATTATTAGAAAAAAATGCTTCCAGATTTTTGAGAACTAAATCNCCCATCGCATCTCGTGTCTCGATAGTAGCGCTGCCAATATGCGGAAGAAGAACGGTGTTATCTAACTCCAGGAGAGCTTTTGGTATTAACGGCTCTTCGGCATACACATCTAGGCCCGCAGCTGCTATCTTTTTGTGGGCTAAAAATTCTATCAGGCTATTCTCATCTACGCTGGTTCCGCGCCCGATGTTTATAAAAATACCGGTNGGCCCAAGAGCTTTAAATACTTCTCTATTAATGACTCTCTCCGTCTCCTGACCGCCAGGAAGAATGCAGAGAAGAATATCAGAATTGTGCGCAAGCTCTATTAGCGATGCAAAATATTTATGAGGTGAATCTTTNTTCGTACGGTTGTGGTAAGCGATTTTTAATTTAAGCGGCAATACTCGTTCAGCTACTGCTTCTCCAATCCTACCAAATCCCACGATGCCGAGTGTCTTGCCGGCCAAACCAGAACCGTATGGCATTGGGCTTTTTTCCCAAAGCCTCGATCTTGCGTACTTGTCAGCATTGATAATATTTCTATTTGTCGTCAAAATTAAAGTNAGTGCAATGTCNGCGACGTCGTCATTGAGAACACCCGGCGTATTCGTNACTCTGATCTGATTTTCTTTTGTGAGATTTATATCTATCCCGTCAATCCCGACTCCGAATGCAGAGATGAGNGAGAGAGAGCTTAAGTTGTAGGCGCGTTCGTTAAAGGTCCAAGAGCCAGTCACTGCTGCTTTGCACTTCCCATCTAGTTTGGCGATAAGTTCNTTCTGAGCCTTGGTATTCAATTTCCATAGGTGATGGGNTTGATAGATTTTGTCAATACGAGAGATTGTCGGGGGATGAAAGTTATTAACTACTAAAACGTCTGGTTTTGAATCAGTCATGATGTTGGCCGCGTTTGAATTCAATAAATTAGAGACAGACTTTACTGATTTTACAGTAAGTCTTGAAATGTGAGTAAGTTAATTACGGTACAACGAGTTGAACATTGCATAAAAATTGCGTAGATTGCAAAAGTTATTCTGATANCAGACTTAATTTGAGTAGCCGTGAGCTATAATACATTCGTGAAATCTTCATCTAACGCTTTCAGAGCCNTGCCTAATACCGATACCTTGCTTCAATCTGCAGAATTGTCTGAGGTTATCGATGTCTATGGAAGAAATGCCGTCAAANCAGCAATTAGAGAAGAGCTAGAGTATCTNAGGGCGGAAATATCCGACAATAACAGCGCAGTTATTAATCAAATTTTGCAAGGAAATTTTTTTGGGATAATTTGTGGAAGAATAGTAAATCGTCTCAAAAGTACAGCGGATAATACTTTGATACCAGTAATTAACCTNACCGGCACAGTTATTCATACCAATTTAGGCCGAGCAAGATTGCCAGAGAAAGCCGTGGCGGCGATGAGCCTTGTCGCNAACAATCCCTCAAATCTCGAATATGATCTCCAAACTGGCAAAAGAGGTGATCGAGATTCGCATGTGGAAAAGCTGCTATGCGACATTACAGGTGCAGAAGCGGCAACTGTTGTAAATAATAATGCGGCTGCGGTATTACTTGTGCTAAACACTCTAGCTGTGAATAGGGAAGTCATTATTTCCCGAGGAGAGTTGGTTGAAATCGGAGGAGCTTTTCGTATACCCGAAGTTATGATAAGTGCTAATTGTGTTNTAAGAGAAATTGGAACAACAAATCGNACGCATCTCAAAGACTATCAATCTGCAATTAATTCTAATACTAGTGTTGTGATGAAAGTCCATACAAGTAATTATGAAATAAAGGGGTTTACAAGCTCTATCGCAGAAACGGAGCTCAGTGGCTTGGCACGAGAAAATAACCTTCATTTCGTCTCTGATCTTGGGAGCGGAACATTAGTCGATCTCGCAAAATACGGTCTTCCNAAAGAGCCTACGGTTTCGGATGCCTTAAAGGACGGTGCTGATGTTGTTACTTTTAGTGGAGANAAATTACTTGGAGGACCCCAAGCAGGTTTAATTGTTGGTAAAAAGAGTCTCATTCAAAAAATAAAACAGAATCCTCTCAAGCGTGCACTTCGAGTTGATAAAGTGACAATTGCTGCACTCGCAGAAGTTTTAAGGCTATACACTGACCCTGATAGACTTTCGGATAGACTTCCCTTGCTGAAAAGTCTTGTCAGNGATACAAAAGAGCTTCAAGAATTGGCTGAGAAACTTTTACCTTTTTTTGTCAGGGCGTTAGCTTCTGTCGCTGAAGTTACAATTAAACCTTGTAAAAGTCAGATTGGGAGTGGTGCGCTTCCATTGGATTTGTTAGAAAGCAGCAGTTTGGTGTTGAAACCTTTGGCTAGTGAAGGCAAGACAGACGTTAAACTTCAAAGCCTCGCCAAAAANTTTCGAGGACTATCGACTCCTGTCGTTGGTCGTNTGCATGATGGTAAGTTGATATTTGACCTAAGATGCTTGGAAAATGAATCTGAATTACTTGATTTACTTAATTCAACTTCGTGGAGTTAGTCCTTTTCTAGATTGTTCTTTTTTTGAAATTAAGAACTCCCCATCTAAATATTAAAAGAGAGATAATCGAAGCCACTAACATCAAGCCTAACAAGGGATAAACGGTACCATTAAATATTAGTGCGACNGCCTGTGCTGCAACCGAAGAAACAGCCATCTGGAGAAAACCTGTCAATCCTGAGGCTGTTCCCGCATATTCGGGNAACTCATTGATNGCAGCGGCTTGTGCGTTAGGTAGAGTAATACCATTTCCAAATACTGCCAACGCAATCGGCAGAAACAGAGCGACAGGACTGNTCATACCCAGAGTTTGGAGNAACAATGCCAAGACAATACCAAAGACGCCAATACTTGCCCCAATAGCAATCATGTTATCAATGGAAATTGTTCTGCCATAATGTCTTGCGACATAGTTTCCTGTCATAAATCCANCCGGAATCATTATGAAGTAGTAACCATATTCGGTTGGTGGACGCTTCAATACAGAAACCATAATTTCTGGAGCCGCAGATATAAAACTAAAAAACACCACAGACACAAAGGTGACGCAGAATGCGTATCCACAAAATACTCTTGATGCGAATAATTTTGAAAAAGTCATGAGCATAGATTTCACACCTTCAAAAGGAACAGGTTTTGCTAACGTCTCGGGTAGCCAAAGNAAAAGAAAAACGAAAGCGATAGCGCTCGCNAAAGCGATGACAATGAACACGGATTCAAAACCAAATCGCTGCATGAGTTCACCTCCCAGAGCGGGAGACATCATTGGAAGCACTACCATTACCATAACGAGCGTGGCAATGACTCGCGCGGCTTCCTCAGGGCCATAAACATCGCGCACTATTGCTCTTGCTAGAACTAATCCCACCGCACCACCAAAGGCTTGGATAAAGCGACCTGAGATTAATAGCATTATTGAATCGGCAACAAAACAAACAATAGAGCCAAATATCGTTATTANAATTCCTANAAGCATGACCCGTTTACGACCAAATTTATCCGACAGNGGCCCATAAACTAGGGTCCCGATGGCAATTGCAAGCATGGACAAACTTAANGTTANCTGGGCTACATCATTGGTTACATAAAACTTTTGTTNAATNACCGGCAGGGCAGGTAAAAGGATTTGCATGCCAACNGGGCCAAGAGCCGANACCGCAGCCAGCAAAATAATCATGCGTTTTGAAAGTCTATTCAGTTTAAACAATGTTGAATCCAAGCTGTCTTTATATGCAGAATTATCTAGTTACCTTAGCGCGCAATAAAGGCATCCTGAGAGTTGGACATTGCCTTGTTACTTTGAGAGCTAAGTATGACGCTTGAACCCAGCAGAATAGAACGTTGAGCTTTNCTAATTTGATATCCTAATCCAAAAGTGTCTTGATGAAATAAATTAGTCATCCTTCGGGCATTCCATTCGCTGCTCTGATCTTCGGCGGCGTCAGCATGATAACATGATAATATTTCAAGTGCTCTTGATCTCAGGCACACCGAAAGGTCGGGAGTTGTTTTTATTTCCATTAAAAACCCATTAGCGTTTTCAAAAAAGCGGGGAGACTTTTTCANATATCCNTCAGCGATCTGAGAAAAGTCAGTACCGTCATTTGAAAAAACCACTGGAATTGAGGTTTCTATTCTCCTAAGAATTGTAGGATCTTTCCTGTAGGCATCTTCATAATTATTAAGCGCTTCCTCATGATTGTTTAAAGCCCAATATGCTTGACCTAATCTAGCCGACACTCTTGCTCTAAGTAGAACCTCCTCCTGTGGCAAAAGAGTTAATGCTTGGTTTGCTGAACTAATGGTGAGTATGGGATTTTTATTTAACGCAGTAATCTCAGTGGAGTAAGCGTGATAATAACCTTCGTTTAGCTGAAAAGCTCCGTTTGCCTTAGATTCCTCTANAGCTGCAGATATCACTCCAGTACCCATTATGTTTACGATTTCAGACTCTAGCCATTCAGGGATATGAACGTCTAGTGGTGCATAAGGCCTAAGTCTATTTTGCAAGACTTCTGAGTCTGCGAANAAAGANGCAGCCTGNCTTTCAGCTTGCCACGCGTTGAAACTCAACACTTCCATTTTTAANCTATTGCTAATTGATTCAAAAAAGTTTTCCCCAGGAAGCGTCTCAAGTTGTATCTGATACTCTATTCGATTCGCAACCATATTCACTAACGCCGCGAAAGCGTCTTTCTGAGCATCATCAGCACTATACGATCCATTTCTATCTGGTTCGTTTAAAGCAGCTTTACTTAAATTGACCGCATCTTCTGGATAGCCGGCTAGCATGAGAAAGTTAGCACTTACAAGATAGTGTTCAGCTCTGTTCATCACGTTAACTAGGGGTTTTTGCTGCTCCCTCCAAATTAACATTTTACCGAGAGCATCTCTTGCCTCGTCGAATCTGCCCTGGCTTAACGTGAGGAATAATTTATAAATCCATGGGTCGGCAACACTATCTGGATTTAATACTCTTGTAGCGCGATCTAGGTAATTTTCTGCTTTTTGTAACTGTAGTAGACTCAAAGCAACTTCCGAAGCATTTGTGAGGTATACAGTGTCATAATCATTGGCTTGGTNAGAGANGTCTCCTTCCTCGTCGATAGTTTGATCACAAGCAAACGTCGATTCGACAGGAGCTAAACTTGCTAATTCGACAACGCAAAGAGTATTCCAAGCGCGAGCTCTCTCAATTGGATTGTTACTGTTTTCTAACACTCGCTGAGCTGATTCTCTAGCGGCCTCATACTGCTTAAGTTTTATAAGCGGCCAACCCCGGGAAGATTCCACATCGAGTTGATAAATNCTAGAGATCTTGTCTAAGTACTCAAGTGATTTCAATTGATCTCCCATGAGNTGATAAACATATGAGAGTTGACTTAATGNAAGATAGTGCCATTGCATTTGGCCGGAATTAAACGCAGCGTCTATTGATTTAAAATCTGTTAGATTTTCAGCTNGGATTAGATGAAAAAGAGCTCTTGGTAAGTTTCCCTCTATTGTCGCAAGGATTTCGGCAAGCGCAAACTGGGCGGCTGGTGAGTCTGGTTCGTTTCTTACCCATTTTTCTGCTAGTTCCCTCGCCTTTATGTTTTCTCGTAATTCCAGTGCATCACAGATTTCTAATGCTCTCGAATCGCCAATATCACTGAATCCAAAGCATAACTGATTTGAAGTTTCTTCGATTTTAATGTCCTCAATCAATAACTCATCGCCATTCTGCGAGAAACTCAATATCGGAAAAATGCTCGTAACTAAGAGTAGGCTTAGCTTGATATTAGTTTTATTTCTAAATCCAAGATTCATTTCGTTATAGTGCTTTTGGCCAATTCTTCTAAAGGTCTTTCCATATTATCTTGAAGCACTTTATCAAAATCACTTACGCCGGGGACGAGCTCGATTCGGTGATTAAGAACTTCGGGGATTAGATTTTCAATGTCTTCGGATGAAACATAACTACGACCCCGTATTGCCGCACGAACTTGCAAAGCGGGCAGTAATAAGACCATGCTTCTTGTTGAATTGCCCTGTAAAACTCGCTCATCTTTTCTTAGGTTTGTGGAAATGTCGACTAATGTCGTTTTTATCGCTTGATCGATGTTAATTTGTGTGAAGATAGTTTCCCTTGCTTTTAAAACATCGTCACGATTGACTTTATNTTGGTTGCCCAACAAACGCTTTCTCTCTTTGATTGAGTCAAGCACTTCTAGCTCCGCTTCCCGATCAATATGATCCATCGAGATTTTAAAAAGGAATCGATCGAGTTGTGGCGTTGGTAAAGGGTAGGTGCCGACTAGGTCGAGTGGGTTTTGAGTTGCTATGACAAAAAATAACTCGTCGAGAGCGTATGTCGTGTTGTCGACAGTGACTTGCTTCTCTCCCATGGCTTCTAACATCGCAGACTGAACTTTAGGTGAGGTGCGATTTATCTCGTCTGCCAATACGACATGGGCAAATAAAGGTCCATGGCGAAAATTAAAACGTTCAGTTTTGACGTCGAATATTGAAACACCAGTGACATCCGAGGGCAGCAAGTCTGGTGTGAACTGTATTCTTCTAAATGGCAATGTTGCCCCAGTTGAAAGATTTTTACTCTCTATCGCTTCGCCAAGTGCTTTTGCTAGGGTTGTTTTTCCTGAACCAGGAAAATCTTCTAGTAGAATGTGACCATCNGCGACAAGCGCGATGATCGCTAATTCAATTATATTATCTCGACCGATTACCTGTTGTTTTACTATTTCTTGGAGTCNTAAGAGTACGTCCTGTGCCTCGATAAATGCTGGCTCAAGCGAGTTAGTCCTATTAGTAGTCATATTTAGGGAATCACTTTTATNTTTTTCTAAAGAGCTCTTAATTCAAAGGATAATTCATTNAGGATTATCATTTAGTTAGGAGCCATGAAAAGGGGTTGAGTAATGCTAATAACTGGCTACGCGAGTTTGTATTCAGTTTTATTTCATCTACAACTGCATTTTCAAAAGCCTGCCATTCTTCTTNATATTCTACTTGTTGNCTTTGCCCTAATGCGAGCGCCAAATGTAACTTGGTAATTTCTGTNATTGAGGGTGCGACAGAGCATGCTCTCACGGCAAAACGTTCTCGGCTTTCGCCAAACTTCCTATGTACTCCTATAGAGGCCAAGCGATCTAAAATCGCTCTAAAATGCAGGCGACCTTCCTTATCGTCAGCAAGAAATTTAGGAGCGGATAGGCGATAAGCTTTTATTATGTAACCCATAGCTAATATGAAANTCACAATTAAATANAGAGTATTTATAAAAGTGGTGANGTCAAAATAANTACCTCTTTGAGAGTCCATNAATTCTTGAAAGGACTCTTCATTCCNCAACATATCNCCTAACATCTGTTGTAAAGAATCTTGTGGNTCAGTAGTCATATCCACCAGGGTTTGTTGGGGTGCNGGATCAATAATNACCCAACCAATATCTTTAANGTAAACTTCTGGCCANGCATGTCCATGAATGGCTTGGATAAGAAGTGCTGACCCGCCCGCACGATTAGATGCTGGTACTGAATATCCGATCCCTACTCGCGCCGGAATNCCGACACTACGAAATAGATATGTNGCAGCAAATGAAAAATGCATGCAGTAACCGGTTANGTCACCAAAAAGAAAAGAGGCGGCAGGATCAGATTCGTAAGCGTGTTGATTTTTCAGACTATAGATTCCATTCTGGTCCAGATAGGTCTTAATAGTCCAAGCTTTAGCGAANGGATCTTCTTTAAATTCAGGCTTTAACTCACTAAGTAATTCTGTAGCCAGAGATTTATANCGATCGTCATCGGGTATTTTCAAATATTCGGCTAATGTTTGGTCTGACCAGTNTTCGTTACCGGCCTCACGATTTAACAGATACTCTAGTTCATACTCAGGGGCGAGAGAATACGTATCATAAGTTCTTTTGAACCTGAGATTGTTAGGATTTGTCCTGTTTTGATAAGTAACAGGGCTTTCTAGACCAAAGGGGTTTTTATGGGGCACCAACATGCCAACCGTTGTCCTAGTTAATTGNTGCCNNNCCTCNCTTGGCGGNGGATCAGNTGACTCAATCCTATTCTNCGGAAATCGNTTTATAAGATCAGAATCCATACCCTCGAAATTAGAATAACTTAACATAGTGCCATTGAACTGAGAGTAGGCTGATTCTCTAAAGTAGTAAGCGCCATTAAGTGGTTCATAATCATCTCGAAATACAACTACCGCTACTGGTGCTTCTCTATCACTATTTTCGTTCTCGCCGTCTCGGAATGGGTTCTCGTTTTGGGAGTTCGTTCCAGCTTCACGCCCAGTAAGTCCCATCGAGTCGGTCGATTGAGGGGTNGGTAGTCCAAATAAATTTACATAAAAGAAGAGAGATAGACACAATGTAGTCAAGATAGAGAAGTGATACAAGAGCCGCTTGGCACGTTGTTNGAAGAGAAGGAGTNCCGATAAGGTTAAGACCGCTCCACAACCGATTGTTAATAATATTGNAGAAGGATCAATACCTCTAATTTGTGCAAAATCCCCAATAAAAAAAGGACGATGAATCATGCCGTTTCTGTGCGCGGCAAGAGTTAGGACAAACGCCGTTGCGACAAATAAAATTTCTAAAATGGTGCCATATTTCTTTCTCACCGCTAGAGTTCTCAGATACGAGCCGCCTGCGAAACTTATGCTAAACCATCGAGCAATTTCACCAAGTTGAAAAACTATTATCGGTGAAAGTGATAACGATAAAAATTTGGTATTGACGAACAACTCAGAGAGCGTTAATCCAGCCAGAAAAATACCAGCATAGATTGCTATAAGAACACCAGTGCGAATCGATAAGATAGCGCTCTGAGTATGCGCCAAATTGATGAGGCGACACGCTACTATGCAGCCTAAGAAAGCAGCCAGTGATCCGCTCAGTGTTGTCATCGGTATGCTTAATATCCAAAAACTTGCTCCTAAAATTAAGGCGTGCCAAAAATTTTTAATAGAGTAATTGTTCAAATATTTTTGTAAGGACATCTTTTAATCTCAGCGGCTATTTATGGTTATGCTAACCAATTCTCCTTAAGAGGTGATCAAATCCTTGACCAGACTGTCTGTCAATTACAATTACAGATTCTACTCGTTGTTTCAGTTCGGTCAACAATCGTAGGATATCGCTCTTTGGACTACTACTGTTTCCTCTGTTCTTGGAATATTTATCTTGTTTAAAAAGAAGATCTTCCCATATTTTTCGTTCTTTTACTCCTGTAAAACCGTCCGTTGCCAAGACTACCGAGAAGCCATTTGATATGGAGCTAACTGTTTCTAATACTTTTGGTAGCCAGGGAGCGATCTCCGCTGCTGCAAAAATAATACAATAAGTTGAGGATTTTCCTGTGGCAAACCGGAGAAATTTGTCCAGGCCATACTCATGGGGCACCTCAATAGCTCTTGATTTTGCCACTGCATCTAACGCACTTTCTAAATCTTTGCAGGGATGATCACATCCGTCCGCACCAAAGGTCCAATCCTCGCCTAGAGCTCCGGTCTCAAGAGACATTCTTGCTATTGCTGCGGCTGCTTCATCTTGATCGCTACTGAGCAAGTAGGCTAACGTTTGAGTATCTTGTAACACGCTTTTCTCTGCCAGTCGCACATTTAGTTGGCGTGTTTTAGCGTAAACTTTCCACATCACATCACGAATTGAATCTCCAGGGACATACCGCCGGATTTCCATTCGATCACCCTCTGGTTTTCCGGAGGGATTAGATAAGCCATCTTCAGCGTTTAGAGAGCGAAGTTGGGGTATAGCGCTTAATGTATTGGTCTGTGGGAGAGCTGTAAAATTTAGCGTTTGTTTTTGAATCCAGGAGTACCTGCAAAACCCAAGCACGTCAGAGAGAGAAAATTTACGGATTACATGATTTATTTTACAACGCTTATTGGGGACAATTTCTTCTGATAGAGCGGCTCCTTTTTTAGCCCTGATTCGCGTCTCTATTTGATCGGGGTATATGAATTTCCATTTTAGTTTTACTAGAGGGAGAATTCTTATGGGAGCAACCCTGAAACCGGTTTCATTTGGAAACCCTACTTCTACCGACACTGGGTCGCCATTATTGTCTTGGTCTATTTTGCTTCTAATTTTTTTCTGAATGATAAGCCCGCCTATCATTACACAAAAAAGACAAAAAATTAAAATTACAATTGCGCAGATCGCAAGTGCGAATATAACTAAGTCCATTGAGTCATACCCAAAAAATTTTAGGGAAGTCGTTGAGATTAGTAAGACTATAGTTCCCTGCAGGGTGAGTGGGTAGGATCCATAAATTGTGTATGAGATTTTCCCGATTATGGGCAGCTTCTCAAATATAGCTCGATGTTCTTTTAACATTTAAGCTGAAATTCTATTATTTATCGCTGAAAAAATGGAGGCTAGCTCTCGATTTAATGAATATCGCGACATAAGTTGTTTAGAAGTGAATTATTTATTCACTCGATTTTCAATAAGTTGCTCAACAACTGTCGGATCTGCGAGCGTCGTGGTATCACCAAGATTTTCAAGTTCATTGGCCGCGACCTTGCGGAGAATTCGTCTCATAATTTTCCCAGATCTAGTTTTTGGTAGGCCTGGTGCAAATTGTATAATTTCAGGTTTGGCAAATGCACCGATATCTTTTCCTACAAAGGCGATCAATTCTTTACGCAGAGTTTCATTGGCTTCTACTCCAGACATAAGAGTCACGTAAGCATATATTCCCTGACCCTTGATATCATGCGGGTACCCAACAACAGCAGCCTCGGCGACATCACTGTGAAGAACCAACGAACTCTCAATTTCAGCTGTACCTAAACGATGTCCAGAAACATTGATAACATCATCTACTCTACCAGTTACCCAGTAGAAACCGTCTTCATCTCTTCGAGCACTGTCGCCTGTGAAGTAATACCCAGGGTAAGTTGAAAAATAAGTATCTATACAACGCTTATGATCGCCAAAAACTGTCCGGATCTGACTCGGCCAGGACTCCTTAATTACAAGATTTCCAGTTGCAGCTCCGGTTATTTCATCTCCATTACTATCAAGAAGAGCTGGATTTACTCCAAAAAATGGTAAAGTTGCTGAGCCCGGTTTTAAATCTGTAACACCCGGCAATGGTGTAATCATGATGGATCCCGTTTCTGTCTGCCACCAGGTGTCAACGATGGGACAACGACCATCNCCGATGACTCTGAAATACCATTCCCATGCCTCGGGGTTTATCGGTTCTCCAACAGATCCTAGAATTCGAAGGGAACTGCGAGATGTTGCTTTGACCGGCTCGTCGCCAACTGCCATCAGAGCTCGAATTGCTGTTGGTGCGGTGTAGAAAATATTAACTTGATGCTTGTCGACTACTTGCCAAAATCGAGACGCATCTGGGTAGGTGGGTACACCCTCAAACATAAGAGTTGTCGCAGCATTTGCTAACGGTCCATAGACTATATAAGAATGCCCNGTTACCCANCCNACATCGGCCGTACACCAATAAATATCNCCNGGNTGATAGTCGAATACATATTTGTGAGTAATAGCGGCTCCNAAAAGATAGCCTGCNGTTGTATGAAGNACGCCCTTNGGNTTTCCNGTTGAGCCTGANGTNTANAGTATAAAAAGTGGATCCTCGGCATCCATNANNTCNGGTTCACANACTTCGCTTACTGACTCGATTGCTTTNTNATAGCAAANNTCNCTTGANTNAANCCATCCAACTTTCGCNTTNGTNCGNCGAANAACAAAAACAGAGTGAACGNNTGGGACAGCTNTTNAAAGCNATATCTACATTCTCTTTTAGNGGAATTANNCTTCCNCCNCGAATNCCNTCATCAGCNGTTATTACGGTTTGACAATCTGANTCNANAATTCGGTCTTTNATGGAGTCTGGTGAGAATCCACCAAAGACAACNGAGTGNATTGCNCCTATTCTTGCGCANGCNANCATTGCGTATGCNGCCTCAGGNACCATAGGCATATAAATNCATACACGGTCGCCTTTTTTNACCCCNCGACTTTTTAATNCGTTNGCAAACTTNCAAACNTTTNTATGNAATTCNNTATAAGTNATTTTTGCATCATCTTCAGGCTCNTCACCTTCCCAAATTATNGCTATTTGATCTCCATGAGCNTNNAGATGNCTNTCAATNCAATTATAGGANACATTTAATTTTGCGTTTGNNAACCATTGGTTGCTTGCGTCTTTAAAGTCGCCTCGCNTAACCTNCCCCCATGNTTCGTGCCAGCTCAATAACTCTTNCGCCTGCTCTGACCAGAACTCCTCNGGGAATTCAATCGACTTTTTATAAAGNCTCTCATAGCTTTCACGATTGAGNTGACTANTANTCAANCCAAGTTCGGCAACAGGATATATTTTTTCCTGTGACATAGGAATTTCCTTTGTTTACGTCTGTAAATTAGTATTGTAGCGTAGAAATATTTCTTAAGTGACCTTCAGATGAGGNCAGTATGCACCAAACCTAATTGCTACTCAATTGCTAATGACCTGCTATAGATATTNGAATATTGTCGATCAATCTAGTTGAGCCTACACGCGCTGCCGCTAAAATTATTAAGTTACGGTCTTCTGAAGTTGCAGGTTTAAGCGATTCTGAGTTGCAAATCGCAAAATAATCCGGAGTAAGCCCGGCATCCTGCAATTCTTGGTAAGCGAGTTTTTCAATATCCAGAAACGTTACTCCGCTCTGTTTTATACGTTTCGCAGTGTTCTGCAAAGAACGATAAATTTGTCGTGCTTTACAGATTTCTTCATCAGATAAAAAACTATTTCTAGAGCTAAGAGCCAGACCATCAGTATCTCTGACTATCTCCAAACCAACGATTCGAGTATTGATTGCTAAGTCTTTGGCCATTTTTTTTACTACTAAATACTGCTGATAATCTTTCAATCCAAAATATGCATTATCAGCACTTACTATGTTGAGTAGTTTTGTGACTACTGTGCATACCCCTTCAAAGTGACCTGGCCTTTCTAAACCACATAATATATCTGATAGGCCCGGTACTTTAACTTGAGTATGAGGATAAAGGGTTTCAGGATAGAATTCTTGAGTGGTTGGTACAAACAAGAAGTCACAACCACACGCAAGAAGTTTTTCTTTATCCTCTTCAATGGTTCGAGGATAGGTTTCTAAATCTTCATTAGGATTGAATTGCAAAGGGTTAACAAAAATTGAAACAACTGTGTAGTCATTCTTTTCTAGAGATTCTTTAACAAGATTTATATGGCCATCATGCAGATTTCCCATTGTTGGCACTAAACCAATCGTTTTACCAGCTTTTTTGAGGAGCTCAAGACTCGTTCTGAGTTCGTTAATGTTACCCGTAGAGTTCATAATCAGGATTTAATGTTATTTAGTTGAAGCAATGCTCTTCAGAGGGAAATGACTTTGTTTTAACAGCAGTAACGTATGCTTCAATGGTTTGAAAAATACTGTTATTACCTTCAACTAAAAAATTTTTGACAAATTTTGGAGTTATCGGAGATACCCCCAACACATCATGAAGGACCATTATTTGGGCATTGGTGTCGGGCCCTGCTCCAATGCCGATAACAGGAATTTTTAATAACTCGGTAATTTTTTTAGCAAGAGCTCTTGGAACACACTCGAGGAGCAGAATGTTGGCACCCGCCTCTTGAAGCATGAGAGCTTCATCAATAATCAATTGTGCGTGATTTGTGTCTCTACCTTGTACGTGAAAGCCACCAATCCGGTTAACACTCTGAGGGGTTAGGCCCATATGAGCGCACACCGGTATGCCTCTTTCTGTTAATAATTTGGTTGTGTTTGAGATCCATGCACCGCCCTCAAGCTTTACAACATGTGCTCCAGCCCGCATTAAAGACGCAGCATTCTCTAATGTTTGAGTTTCAGAGGCATAGCTCATGAAAGGAAGATCGGCCATGATCAACGAGCCCTTGTTGCCGCGTTTCACACATCTCGTATGATAAATCATGTCGGTCATCGTGACAGGTAATGTGCTGTCATGACCTTGAAGCACCATGCCTAAGGAATCTCCCACAAGAATTACTTCTACCCCAGCCTTACTTAATATAGAGGAAAAACAAGCATCATATGCTGTAAGGCATGCAAATTTTTCCTCGTTCTCCTTAAATTTTTGTAAGGATCTCAAGGTGATTGTTGAAGAAGCATTTTGAGTACTCATTATTTGAAGTCTAATGGAAAACGACTACGAAAGATATCAGTTGGTTGTTGAGTTATGTACTTCGAATGTTCTAAAGTCTTAGGACTCAGATTAAGGAAAGGCTAGGGTTTAAAAAATTGGTTCCTGTTGGATTCGAGGCGATATATTCGACTAAGTGTTGGTAATCTTGATCGTCAGAAACTAAATTTATTTCTGACGTATTAATAATCAAAAGAGGGGACTTGGTGTAGTAGTGGAAAAATTCAGCATAAGCGGCGCTAAGGTTTTCTATATATTCACGCTCAATAAATTGTTCAGCCGGAATCCCTCTTTTTTGTATTCGGTCTATTA
>PBXX01000020.1 GCA_002727755.1 Gammaproteobacteria bacterium
CTAGTTCTGCCTTAAGTCTCAATCTATTCTTTTTTCTATCTTCTCTGTTAGAGAAATCTGGATGATCTATAAGGTCTTTACGATTTAAATGTTTAGCCAATAGTTCCCACTGTTCATCTTTATTTGCGGCAATATTTAAGAGTCCATTTTTTGCTTGAAATGCACCTGATGGAGCGCTTGTAAAATTTTCGTTACCTTGAGCTTTTGGAACAACATCACCAATAAGGTAATTGGATATTACCCATCCCATAGTGACCAAAGTTGCTTCTAACATGGAAACATCAATATAATTACCACCTTTTGAATTATTAAAAGCTGCAGACACAGCCATTGCAGCTGTAAGGCCTCCAATCGTGTCAGCAATAGGATAACCAACTCTATAGGGGTTATTTTTTTGATCGCCAGTTATAGTCATAACACCAGATAAACCTTGAACAATCTGATCATAGGCTGGATTTTGTGATAATGGCCCATCCTGTCCAAAACCTGTTATTGCACAATAAATAAGATTTGGATTCTCTTTTTTTAGAACATCATAATCTAGATTTAATCGGGACATTACATTTGGACGAAAATTTTCTACTACAGCATCACAATTTTTGACGAGTTTTTTGAAAAGATTTTTTCCTTTATCGGTTTTAAGATTGAGAGTTACTGATTGTTTTCCAGAATTCTGAGCTAGAAAGCTAATGCCCATACCTTTTTTGTTAAGGTCAGGATCAGCACCTAGATTTCTTGCGAGATCACCTTTTAGTGGTGTTTCTATTTTTATGACTTCAGCACCAAGATTTACTAATTGGTATGTACAAAAAGGACCTGCTAAAACATTGGTCAAATCGAGTATAGTTTTTCCTTCGAGTGGCTTCATTAGTTTCTTTGGCTAATTATACTGGTTTATCACCAATTACAGTTACACGTTCAACTCTTCGCGTTGCCGGCCAATAATCAGCCGCTGCATAATGTTGACAGGCTCTGTTATCCCAAAAAGCTATAGAATTCTCTTCCCATTTGAAACGACATTGGAATTCAGGAATTGAAGCCTGTTTGTATAAATAATTGAGCATTGATTCTGAGTCTTCTTCAGAAAACCCTTTAATGTGATCGGTAAATGCTACATTTACATAAATAGATTTTTTACCTGTATCAGGATGAGTGCGTATAACGGGATGGGTTGGTTTAGGAAATCTTTTGTTAAATTCTTCAATTTCTTCTTTAGATTTTCCCTGATTAATTAAAGCTTCTCTAAAGATAGCAAAATCATGAACTGCATAAGCATCATCTATTTCTTCTTTAATTTCTTGAGGAAGATTATCATAGGCCGCTTCCATATTAGCAAATAATGTATCTCCTCCAACAGGAGGTGTTTCTATCATTCTTAATATTGAGCCTAATGATGGCTCAATACGCCATGTCACATCTGAATGCCAGGCATTTTCTTTTGGTTTATTATTTTCATTGTGGGTAATACGAAGAACTTCAGGATGATCATCACGATTTGTCCCAAGTGGAACAAAAGGATGAATTTCTAATTCTCCAAAATATTTTCCAAATCGTAAATGATGCTCTGTAGTGATATCTTGATCGCGAAAAAAAATAACTTTGTAAGTTAAAAGTGCGCCATAGATATGCTCTTTTTCTTCCTCTGATAGATCTTTGCTCAGATCGATATCATGTAATTCTGCACCAATTAATGGAGAGAGCCTTTTAATTGAAAAAGGATGTTCTGCTGATTCAAATTCTTCAGGTGTAAAATTTGTAATTTTTTTCAACATGCTTTTCCCCTACATCACAGCTGAAATATCAGTATAACGAAAAAAATATCAGTTTCAAAAAAAAGAAATTTTTTGTTTTTAAATAATATACATATCAGAGATAGTGCCAGTTTGTGCGCCTGAGGAATTGAGGATATCATNCACCCCAAAAACTTCTGCAAATTCAACAAAAGTTAAATCAGTTCCCTTTGTTCCATTGGTTATATTGCCACCAACATTATAGGAAAACTTATCAGCACTATTAATGGTAATTTCTCGACCATCTTTAAGGGTTAGGCGTGCAGCATTTTTTGTAAAGAGGGAATTATCAATATAGGTGTTAACCGGTATTTGAATAATATTTGAGCCATCAGTATCCGTTATAGACAGCTTTGTGTTTGTTGGAATTAATTGTGAAACAAAGTAAGTGTCATCTCCGCTTAATCCTCGGTAATTTTTCCCCTGACCATCAAGAATAACGATATTGTTTCCAGCATTAAAATTAAGTGTCCCTGAAATAGCATTATCACTGTGGGCAGATAATTCATTTTTTGAGGTATCTATTGTTTTAGATAATTCATATTTCAGTGATGTTTTAGAGAGTGTTTTATCGGAGAATTGCATCTTCTCTATACTTGTAAGTGTATCCGTTCCTTCATCAGTAAAGCCTTCAGACGGTGAAGAGTGAACTACACTAACCGTTCCATTATCATTAGCTGTTATAGTATAAGCTGAGGATGCATCTTTATAAATGGCTGTATCTACTCCTTTACCACCATCAATTACATCATTTCCAGCGCCGCCTTCAATAGTATCGTTGCCCGCATACCCAAAAGCTATTTCATCGCCTTCGCGAAGCATAATAGTGTCATTTCCAAAATATCCATGCACTTTCGTAAATGGTGCAAAACTCTTCAGGCCTTCCTCTTTTCCTTCGGCCAAATAATGCTCAAGACCTGTTAAGTAAGTTCCAGCATCAACAGCTTCTTTGGCGGATGAATTTTCATTTAGATAATATCTTTCATTAAACCCTGGCGCACCATTTTGTGCGCTAGATGTATATTCAGGGCCTGTACCAATTTCAGTAGTTAGTTCGTATAAATGAAAACTAATTTTTGTTTCTGTGTTTGTAGCATTAACATTTGGTTCGACAGTTATAAAATCTAGTTTCAAATCATTATCAAAATCAGAAAAAACATATGGGGAACCATATTTGGCGTTGAGTAGAATTTCTTCAATCGTGAACCTTGCCTGACCATCATTAATGTAGACTATTGGATTTTTACTAACTGCTCTTGTTCCGATAATATCCATATGATTATCATTATTAATATCTAATAGTTGCCATGGCTCAGACCATTGGAGTCTTTGTAAAAAAGCATCTTCTAGAGATCTCGAGGGTATACTGTTCGTTGTATCAGTCATATTCCCATCGCCATCGTTGATTAGAATTTGTATATAATGGCCTCCATAATAAGGTTCATTCCTTGACCATTGAATTGCCAAATCGGCATCACCATCATGATCAAAATCGTTTACCATTGTTTTCATGTGCAGTTGATTATCGGAACCATATACTGAAACAGGAATATCAATAAATGCGTCTTTATTGAAATCACCTTCATTATTAATAAAGATTTTACTTAAAGTATCGCCATGACCATATCCTGCAACTATATCATCAAAGCCGTCATTATTAATATCAACAAGACCTAAATCTATTAAAAGGTTGTAAGTATTTGGTTTGCCAGATGGTAAATCAGCCACAAATGAATAAAAATCATTTTGAGTAATTGTAAAGCTACCATCAGTTGTTTGCATTAGAGCAAATGGTTTATTACCCCAATCGCCAACAAATATATCACTTAATCCATCACCATTAATATCGCCTACTGCCATTGAATGCGCATCTACCGCGAAAGGCTGAGAGTCAGTTCCATAGGGAAGTCTCGGTATGGTTTCTTCTAAACTAACATCATAGCTCACTGTATTGATTATTGTTAATTCTGACTTTGGAACTGTCCTATCAGGATCACTTCTTTTTGATTCCTCATGTGTGTCATGATTGACGGATACCACGGATAAGGTTGGAGAATTTGCTATCTTAATTACATCTGCTCTTCTGCTTGAAGTAATGATTGGCATTTTCGCGTTGATATTTTCATCAAAAATTACAGATCCTTCATTTGAAGTTAGGGCTATAAAAGGTGTTGTTCCGTCTACACCAGATGCGTACCCTTTTGACATAGGTATTATTGCATCTTTAATACCATCTTCATTAATATCTAATAATTGGCCTCCTTGGGCAAACCAAGATACTAGATTTGCTGGCGTTGTTTTACCTGCATATGTGTATTCAGGAGCCATTGTATTATCTAAAAAAGAATAAATAGTTTTTATATTTTCTGCTTTTAGGAGTGAATCTTCATAGTTCATATCTATAATTTTATTATCTTCCATGAATTCGATATATCTAACTTCTTTTACCTTATCTATTGTTCTAAAAAGACCAGATATTTTTTCGATGTGAACTTCATCACCGATTTTTGTTACTTTGTAGTTCTTGGAATTACCACCCGCGTAACTAATTCTATCTATTCCACCACCACCTTCAAAAAAATTATTTCCACCATTAGCGAAGAAGCGCTCATCTGCTGCAGTTCCATATACATTATGGCCGTTCCCAGACCCATGAACAGTTATTACTCCTGAAATTTTATCTCTTGTTCCAAAGCCATCATCTGCCCATCCTTCTTTTAGATTAACTGTAGTGCTTTGTTGAGCGTTCCATAATGCATAACCAAAATTCAAACCCGAATAATTATCATCTCCAGGACCTGAAATTATTGTATGCGAGCTATTAGCGTTTTTAACAATATCATCTCCTTCTTTAGGATAAATATTTGAGATATCAGAATCTAGCTCAGAAGCATCAATTTCATCATTTTCATCTGTTCCATAATAATCTGTCACAGTCTTTTCTTAATTTATTAGGCGGAAATCTTTTTCTTTAAAGTAGTTTAGTAGATAAGAGAGGTTTTTATTTCTTTTAATTATTTGTCCTGATGTTGATTTAATGATCCATCTTTCATCAGTCCTTCTGCTTTTATGATTTTTTATTATTCTATAGATTGGCATTTCGCTAGCGTGTTTATAAATAGAAAAAATTGTTTCGTTGATTGAGGAGTCAATTGCATAATCTTTCCATTTGCCTGAGGAAATTCCCTTTCCGTAAACTGAAAGAATTAAATTCAATTCTTCTTTGGAAAAGAAATTTTGTTTTTTCTGATCGGCAAGATAAGCATTACCTGTGATAATTTTAGTATTCCGCATTTACTGAACTTTCATAAGATTCTAATCGTAATTTCGTCATAATTTCAACATCTTATTGTCAAAGAAATATTTAATATTAATACTCGAGTAACACCTTCAAGTTTTGATTCCCTCTAACTTGCAGGAATTAAGAAAGTTTCCCTCCGAAACTTTTATTTCTAAAGCGACTCCTAAGCCCTTCTGGAGTCGCTTTTTTTATTCAAGATTGACATTTAAAAAATGATCTGA
>PBXX01000021.1 GCA_002727755.1 Gammaproteobacteria bacterium
TTTAACTCAAACATTCGAATTCAAGGCCTGAATGGGAAATATACTCAGCTTCTTCGCGATGGTTTGCCCATGTATGGCGGGTTTTCATCTGGCCTAGGGCTGCTGCAGATCGCGCCTTTGGATCTCCAACAAGTGGAGGTTATAAAGGGCGCAAATTCCACCCTCTATGGAGGCGGCGCCATAGCCGGATTAGTCAATTTGGTGACTAAAAAGCCTGGGATAGAACCTGAGACTTCAATGCTACTCAATGCGACTTCTGCGGGTGGATTGGATGCAAGTGGTTTCCATACATCCACACAAGGGAGTCTGGGGAAGAGAATTTTTGCCTCTTATAACAAGAGCGATGCTTACGATTCGGCAGATAACGGGTTTAGTGCTATTCCGGAATTCGAGCGTTGGACTTTAAATCCACACCTTTTTATCGAAAATTCAAATAGTCAATTCAGCCTAGGATTTAACGCAGTCAAAGAAAATCGAATCGGTGGTGACATGGATTACATTGATGGTGACCGAGATTCCGCCGCATATTTTGAAAAGATTGCAACAGATCGATTTTCGACGCAGTTGGAATATATATCTCAACTGCAATCGGGTAATGAGTTCGTGATTCGAAATAGCGTAAATCACTATAAACAAAATTTAAAAGTGCCAGAACACTTTTTTAAGGGCACACAACTTTCCAGTTTTTCAGAAGCTCATCTATTAGGTTCTGGAGAGTTAATGGAATGGGTAGTTGGTTTAAATCTATGGACAGAAAAATTCGATCAAGACATATTAAGCTCACCTTTGGCTTTGGATTTTGATACTCAAACGGTAGGTGTGTTTGCCCAGGGAACATTTTACTTAAATGAGCTCTGGTCGGTTGAGGGTGGTTTACGTTTTGACTCAACATCTGAGTATGGAAGTCTCTTCCTGCCTCGAGTCTCACTTTTATATAAGCCAAGCGCGCGTACCACACTCAGAATAGGAGGAGGATCAGGGTACAAGGAGCCAACGGTATTTGGAGAGGAGTCGGAGGTAATTCAGTATCGCGGAATATTGCCGTTAGAAATGGAGCAGTTAGTTGCAGAGGAATCAACGGGTTTTAATGTTGACCTTAATCAAGAGTTTGTTCTTGCCAATGGCGCTACGTTGGATATCAATTTGTTACTCTTTACCACTCGGGTGGATAATCCTTTGCGGCTGGTCGATGTAGGTAATAAGCAATTTGCGTATCGTCAGCCGGATGACTTCCTTGAAACTCAGGGCACAGAGTTGGGAGTAGTGTGGCGTTGGAACGATTTTAAGTATTTCTTCGGCTACACTCATGCCGACGTAAGGGAACACACTAAAACTGGAGCAAGAATGGCTCCTCTTATGCCGAAGGATCGTGTCAATAATGTTTTTGTATACGAGCGTGAGGATGATTTCAGAATAGGACTAGAGGCCTACTATTACGGTCGTCAGGGATTAACCGATGGCAGCATGGCAAGGGACTTTTGGATTTTTGGATTAATGATGGAAAAAAGAATTGATGAGGACTTTTCAGTCTTTCTCAATTTCGAAAACTTTTCTGATACCCGCCAGACTCGGTTCGGTTCAATCTATACCGGTTCAAGACTCAATCCAATTTTTGCAGATATATTTGCACCTCTCGATGGCTCTGTGATTAACGGAGGTATAAAAATACGGCTGTGATTACAGTCACTGACACGCAGACCATATTTATGTGAAGATTCTGCCGTGATTATTTGGGAATGTGTTTTTCTGAAATTGGGAGTCGTTATAAATGAGAAGATTGTTTATTTTCGCGATTTTTGGATATTCCTTGTCTTGTTTGGGTCAAACATATAGTGGGACTTGGACGCTCGAGGGGAATAATGCAATTAATTCAACACAGTTGAGTCTTGATATTTCCCCTAGGCGCTTTTTCTATGACGCACTTGGCAGTATCAATATTCCAGAAGGCTTGCGGCTTATAACTGGGACTTGCGTGGATGCAAACTCTGGGGGCATTACCTGCACTCTGCTTGGGCCGGGAGCTGAATCATTTAAGCTGGCTATCAATTCAGACGCAAACGGTGTCTTAGTTTACTTCCAAAAGGATGCTACGTCTGGAGAGGAGCAACAGGCCATTTTCAATGGTTTGCGTTGACCTATTTAAAACTGTGACATCATCAAGGTTGGTTTTTATAGACCCGTAAGCGGCCAGGGATATTGCCTCCAGAAATTGCGACTGCTAGATACTGTACACCATCAATTTCATATGTCATAGGAGTTCCAGTTTGTTGTGCAGGCATTGGCAAACTTCCGACTTGCTCACCGGTCAGCTTGTTATAAGCTCTCAGCAAAGCCTCCTGTTCGCCATCTTTGTTTGTGTACGCACCGCCATCACCGGCAATCACCAGGGTTTTAGTAACAAGTAAGCCGACACGACCGACTTGACCAGTACGTGGAATATCTAACCCAACTAACGCCGGGTGCTTGCTTATCGAGTCTGGTGTCTCCCCATGTATTGCACTCCAAAGGGTTTCACCTAGATTTAAGTCGATTGCAACAATCTGCCCATAAGGGGGTTTAATCAATGGTAATCCATCTACTCGCAGCGGTGGCGCATCCCGAGATTGCAGGTTTATAAAGTTCATATCTGAACGATCCGGTCGACTGCTCATCGACATCCGCCCGACGTCGGATTTGCTGAAGATGTACATAATCCCAGTCTCTGGGTCAGCCGCCCCTCCTGGCCAGTTGGCTCCACCTGTTTGGGAGGGCATAAATAAAGTACCAAATGTCCCATCATCAGCCTCTGCTAGAGATGGTGGCATATAAATCTCGCCGTAGCGATATTTCTCTAGAATCTCTCTGGCCTTCTTTCTCAATTCTGGAGTGAAGTCAATGAGCTCTTCCTCGCTGAGTCCTTGTCGCGCGAATGGCGGAGGCTTGACAGGTATTGGCTGGGTTGGCGAAAGCCGCTCTCCCGGCACATCAGAGGCTGGGACAGGAACTTCTTCGATATCAAATAAAGGTTCCCCAGTTTCTCGATCGAAAACAAAAGTGAAACCCTGCTTGACTGGTTGGGCTAGCGCAGCCTTTTTTTGTCCGTCGATATTCAAATCAACGAGAATTGGCGCTGCAGGAATATCCCAGTCCCACACATCATGATGAGTGGTTTGAAAGTGCCACTTTCGCTCACCTGACTTTACATCAATTGCGACAACACTGTTTGTGAATAGATTGTCTCCATGGCGGTGGCCTCCATAAGAATCACCAGTCGCCGTTTCGGTGGGTAGGTAAACAACCCCAAGCACGGGATCTGCGGTCATCTGTGCCCAAACGCCACCATAGCCGGTGAAGGTCCAGGAGTTGTTCAGCCAAGTGTCATTGCCGTACTCGTTTGACTGAGGAATGGTGTGGAATATCCAAAGTCGATTACCTGTTTGGGCGTCGTAGCCGCGAACATGGCCTTTCGGCTTTTCCCGACTCGTAGGCATCCTTCCGGGACGAAATGCCGAACCGACGATGACAATCCCATTTGATATGATAGGTGCAGCATGAAGACCTACCTCACCAGTCTCAAGATCTAAGCTCTGATCAAATTCTTGTTTTAAATCAACGATGCCTTCCAGGCCAAAATCCTTAAGACGCGTTCCGGTTTCTGCATCCAAGGCAATCATCTGATACCCAGGTGTCACATATATTATTCTGCCCATTTCGCTACCATCATCCCACCAAGCAAGTCCTCGTCCAGAAAGCTTTCGAGGGGCATTCGATGCGCGCGCTCCTTCATCAATACGTGATATCCATAGTATTTCTCCTGTAAGTGCATCAAGGGCAACAACAGCTCGTCTGCTTCCGGCGGTAGTGTAGATGGTCCGGTTAACCATCAGTGGGGTTGACTGAAAATTAAATTCGGGGCTGATGCCGAAGTTGCTAGTATCAAATTCCCAAGCTATTTCAAGATCGTTGAAATTGTCATGATTAATTGTGTCGAGGGGAGAGTAGTGGGTGCTTGCTAAATCGCCCCCGTAGGTGCGCCACTCTTGATCTTGAGCTAATACGGAATAGCACAAAGCAACTGAAAAGTTCGCTAATGCAAGTCTAGTTATTATTTTGATTAATTTGCGACAGGTATTCGAAGGGATAATCATTTTCTTCTTTGATATGCCAAGAGTCTTATCATTATAAACCAAACGTTTTGTTCAGCCGAGTATCTCCGTCATGAAAACGGCAGAGGCTGTTAAGTAAGGCAGGCTATCAGTTTCGATGCCAGTATTTCGATACCCTCCAGTTCTGTATCACCTAACTCTAGCTCGTGGGTTCTCTCCCCCATAACTCCTTTTCCTGACAGATATGGGCCGTATAGTTTCCACTGAGCAGAGCTTCTGTATTTTGACATGTTCGGGCGAGTTGCCATCATTTTTTGATGTTTGGCAAGTGCCGGTTTACTTCCAAAGAGTAATTCAACAGCAGCAGGACCGCTTTCAACTTCGAGCATCCGCTGCGTCAGGATATCGACAATATAAAAAATGGCGAAATCCGCCATGCTCACTTCACTCCCGACCGCGAAGCCACTGGTACTTTTATCAAGAATATCCTCAAGATTGCTAAACTTTAAGGGTAACCCTGAAGTTGGGCCAGCAAAGCCTCCGATTACATCGCGATCCCAGTCTCTAAAGCCCCAAAGCGCATAGGATATGTTTATTAATATATCCTCATATATATGGTCAGAGATCATGATGACCTTCGCGCGATCCAGAGGGCTTTTAGGCATGTAGCCAGCGATTTCTGCGACATACTGAGAACAAGCGCCTGTCTCGTTGATAGTAGCACCATGATGCTGCACAACCGGTAACGCTTTAAACGGCCCGGCGAGCTCGGGCAAAAACTTTTTAGTACTCTCCCAGGTGCCGCCAAGAAAGTCTTCGTCGATATCGACGAGGTCGTCAATGAAGTCAAGATCAGCATCGTAGGCCATATAACGCATTAGCATGCCGCGGCCTGCGCAATTCCAGTAACGCAGCACAAGTTTGTTTTCAGAATCGGCGTGTGTTTGCGACATTATTATTTCTCCTAAAATTGCGGCTCAAGTTCAGCTAAACAGTTCCGAGGTCAACCGTAAGCTGCGCCATCCTAGCGGGAACATACTTATTTTGATTAGCGACTGCCTGATTGTTTGGTGGAGGCGGGGAGAGTTGAACTCCCGTCCGTCAGCTCGCGGCCTGCAGATCTACATGTTTAGCATCGTCTATTAAATTAACCCTTCTCGACCCGACGCGCAGGGTGAGTTAGGGCGAGTCTGAAAAATTTGACTACTCAAGTTCAGACACCCTGAGCAGCGGTCCCGTTCTATATGACGATTGCTAACACCGGTTTACGGGCATCCCTGTGGCAATCGCTAGCCGGCTATATTAAGCAGCTAGAGCGTAGTTGTCGTCGTTGGCAACTATATAATTGCAGTAATTGTTTTACGAGAGTCACTACCCTCTCGACATGCACTCCAGGTGTTGATACCGGCGTCGAATCCGAATCGCCCCCTTCGTANTTCATAAGTCTATCACATATTCACTGTTTGGCCTTTCTAGTCGATCAAANNCNANGTAAAAGNTGAGGNANGCNATGCAAANTGAGATCCAAAAAGAACTTGCGCCCCCAGCTATAATTGACGCTTTTTCCAGACATCNATGTCTNTGTCTATTGCAGCTCGTAAAGATTCCAGCATAGGCTCTCTCAGTCTCAATTTGCTTGAAGTGTGGGCCTTTAAATCTAGTTTTAGAAATTCNTCAGCTTTTGCGGTTGCAGCNGNGANCACCTGATCGGGNTCGGCTATTTCGTCNACAAAACCNGCTTCNAGNGCTTCTTCAATGTCAAAAAAATGAGCGAGTCCAATAGCCTTACTGCGGTGCTTGTTTATGACTCGCTGCTTAATTACTTCGATCGCGAAGTAAGGGACCGTTAAACCGATCGCAACTTCGTTTGCCGCAAACTTTGAATTACCACTGGCACCTACTCGATAATCGCAGCATAAAAGTAGAAATGTACCCATGGCAACGGCATGACCAGTGCAGGCAGCGATCACGGGTTTTGGGTAGCTCAGTATCCTATGCGATAGCTCGGCGCCAAGTGTTAACATCTTGAGGATCTTTGCGTTGTCACCGCTCTTAAATACTCCAAGGTCAAAGCCTCCAGATAATACATTCTCCCTACCTGATAAAATCACTACACTTCCAGATTGTTCTGCTTCATCAAGCGCTGCGTTCAAGCCTTCCAGCATTTCGACTGACATGGCATTAGCTTTTCCGTCATCCATTGAAATGAAAGAGATTTGATTTTCGGTTTTTAATTTTACTAGTTCACTCATAGGGGTCTCTGCTCTGTTGTTACAGTTAATTATCTATTCGCTTGTCTGACTATTCGTTGCTTGTCGATGTTCCACTCTCGGTCTTTAACAGTCGCACGCTTGTCGTGTGACTGCTTTCCTTTGGCTAAAGCAATTTGACATTTTATTAGATGGTTTTTCCAATACATCTTTGTGCACACGCACGTGTGTCCCTTTTGTTGCGTTGCAGAAAATAACTTTGCGAGCTCTCTTTTGTGTAACAATAATTTTTTGGTCCGCGACGGGTCAGCTATGGTATGGGTATTCGTGGTGTCTAAGGGTGAGATGTTGCAGCCAAGGAGAAACGCTTCACCATCTTTAAGGGTTACATAGCTATCCACGAGCTGCACTTTTTTCAGTCGTAAGCTTTTTACCTCCCAGCCCTGAAGCGCGACACCAGATTCGAAGGTGTCCTCGATAAAATAATCGTGACGCGCCTTTTTGTTAACAACAATAGTGGTATCAGGGACTTTTGGCTTGCGTTTAGTGTTCTTTGATTTACCCATGGTGACTAGTATAGCGTGGAAGACTATACGAATCGTACTAAGTTGAGCACTTTTAATCCGGATGCNAGTAAGCACAATAAATCCGCGACATTGTTTGTAAAAGGGGCCGCTGATAGAATCGTCAGTCTAAAATTGGAGNTTTTAATCTAATCATCTGAAAACATGGAGTTTTAGTGGCTGAGTCCAGAGGACAATTCAGTTCTAAACTGGGATTTATCTTAGCGGCAGCCGGCTCTGCCGTAGGCCTAGGTAACATCGTCGCTTTCCCCGTCATGGCGTCAAAGAATGGTGGCGCCGCGTTTTTAATTATCTATCTCTTGTTTATTGCTTTCATATGCTATCCGGTGATGTTGGCGGAAATCTCGATGGGCCGACATACAAATCGAAATCCTGTGGGGGCTTTTTCGGATCTCTCTGAGGGTCATCCTGGCTGGCGTCTCGCAGGCATCCTGGCAATTTTGACTCCGTTTATGATAGCGGTGTTTTATACCGTTATTACGGTTTGGTTGGTTGTATACGTCAAAGAAATCGCATTTGGGCGTTTAGATTTATTATCNAATGAGAGCACATTCGGAGAAGTTGTCGCCAGGCCGAGTCTTTTTGGTTATTTATTGGGACTGCTGGGTTTGATATTTACTATCTTGCTAGGTGGAGTGAAGGGGGGTATCGAGCGCTTGGCGCGCGTACTTATGCCCACCCTGGCTGTGATGTTAGTCGCTCTGACCTTGTTTGTTCTCACTCTCGATAATGCTGTCGCAGGGATTCGTTACTACTTGGTGCCAGATTTTTCTCGAATGGACCTGTCGGTTATCAACGGGGCACTCAGCCAGGCGTTCTTTTCTCTTTCGCTAGGGATGGGGATTTTGATAACTTATGGATCCTATTTTAGTCAGAAAGATAGCATCAGTCAGTCGACTCGAATGGTTGCTGTTGCTGATACCAGCATTGCTTTTTTTGCAGGTCTTCTAATTTTGCCGGCAATTTTTGCATTCGATCCAAATACCAATACCGATGACTTATCCACCAGCAGTGTCGGGCTAATATTCAGTTTTCTACCTCAGATATTTTTGTCGATGCAGTCTGCGGTTGGTTACTTTGGGGCCAGCGTGGTCGCGATCTCATTCTTCTCACTAGTATTCTTTGCCGCCCTAACCTCGCTAGTATCTATTATAGAGATCCCGATCTCGTGTTGGATCGATGAGCTAAAACTGACAAGAAGAAAGGCGGTGCTACTCCAGGCAGTGTTGCTAAGTATTTTTTCCATACCGGCAATCATGTCTCTTGGTATTTCGGATTACTTTACAAACTTTACGAGTTATGGCGGTGTTACTAAGTCTTTCTTTGATTTGGTGTCAGATGTCTTCTACGAAACTATTCTGCCTCTTGTGGGATTTACTGTCTGTATTTTTTGTGTCTACCGTTGGAGATTGGCGGGGCTGAGTTCAGAGCTTTCAAAAGGAGATCCTGACTATGTGGGCTCCAGATTAGAGAAGTATATTAACTTCTCTTTGGGTACCTTCATTCCCTTTGTGCTTCTGCTGGTGTTTATAAGCACTGTCTTTCAAATTTACGTACCTTAAATCGCACTCTATGGCATCAATCAAGCGCAGTGCCCTTGTTCAATATTCGGCTGATCAAATGTTCGATCTCGTAAACGACATTGAAAAATACCCTGAGTTTATGCTGGGTTGTGTTGAAGCTGTCGTTATCGATCGGGACGACGAATCGGTTGTTGGTAAACTTAAATTGAGCAGGGCTGGAATAACTCAGGAATTTACGACAAAGAACTTGTTAAAAAAACCAAATTCGATAGAGATGCAGCTGGTAGAAGGAAAGTTCAAAACCTTTAGTGCCCAATGGTCTTTTGATGTACTCAGCGATGATGCCTGCAAAGTGGCTTTGTCTATGGATTTTGAGTTCGATTCTTTTTTTATTGATACCGCAGCTGAAAAACTATTAATGTCTTCAGCCAATAGCTTGGTGGATGCGATTGTTCTAAGNGCGAAAGAAACTTATGGGTAGGGGATGAACGAGGAAGCGACAGGTTCAGCTATTNATGTTGAGGTTGCTTATGCAACTATTGAGAGGCAGTGTGTCATTCCTNTAAAAGTAACAAATGGCACTACTGCCTATTCNGCGATCANNCTGTCAAAAATCGAACAAGAGTTTGAGGAGNTTGACGTTGATGGTAGTCCGATAGGGATTTACGGGAAAATCTTGGANGGAAAATCCAGACCGAATCCCAAAGAGTATGTCCTTCAAGATAATGATCGTGTGGAGATCTATNGGCCATTAACTGTTGATCCAAAGAAAGCGAGACTTAAAAGGGCCGCCTCTGCTAAGGCAAAAAAGACAGGGTAGAGTGANAAGCTTTAACTCAAAGATNAGTTGCAGCATAATAAGACTCATAAANATCAGGATACAATATACATGACGCAAAAAGAGAAAGAATCGCTTCTCAAACGAATCGAAAAGGGACTGCATGAATACTATGTGGCACCTTATCGCCGCTCATTNGCCCGCGCGCAGAGGGATGAGGATGATCTATTTATGCTNTTGGTTTTCGCAGAGAATATGGGTGTTCCTAATCCAGCGGCTTACTACACCTTGGAGCTACTGCCTCTGGTTTATGATCGNTTCCACGAGTGGCACAAGCGTATGGGNATGGAGAGATCTCCACTGGACCACATCGGGTGTTGTTAAAACTCGCTAACTCTAAAAAAATTTTGTTCTTCGGCGGCAAAGGTGGAGTCGGCAAAACGACTGTTTCCGCTGCTACTGCCGCTGCGTGTGCCGACTCAGGCGCGAAAGTGCTTCTGGTGTCCACCGATCCTGCGCACAACCTTGGCCATCTGTTTGACCGTAATATTGGTGGCACACCCACGCGAATTTCGGCCGGATTAGATGCCCTTGAGCTTGACCCGCAGGAAACCGTAAACGTGCATCTGAAAGAGATATCCTCCTCGTTACACAAACTNATGCCTNCGAATCTTTACTCNGAGGTAGACAAGCATATTGCGCTTGCGAAAGANGCNCCAGGAATGCATGAGGCAGCTATTTTGGAGCGTATGGCAGATGTGGTTGAGGACGGGCTAAGGGATTATGACAAGATAATATTTGATACGGCGCCCTCGGGTCATACCGCTCGACTCATGGTTCTTCCTGAAGTTATGTCTGCGTGGACAGAGGGATTAATTAAGCGTCGAGAGAAGGCCGATCGATTTGCTGAATTCGTCCGTGAGCNCGGGGAAGATACCTCNATGCAGGATAAGACGATTGGCAANGCAGATGATTCAGANCAGGAGAGAGAGAGCCAAATACGCCAGATACTTCTCAGGCGGCGACATAAATTCACCCACCTAAGGGAGCGGATCGCCGACAGCGACATGACTTCCTTTGTCATCGTGCTTGCTGCGGAGCGCCTTCCCGTGCTTGAAACAATCGAGCTCCATGAACAGTTAAAACAGGCCAGTATTTCAGTAGACTGCTTGGTTGTTAATAAAAGGGCGCCAACCGATAGTGGAGAGTTCTTGAAAGAGCGTCAGGAGCAGGAGGAGATTCACCTTGCAACACTGGCNAAGACCCTAACATCACTACCNAGGCAGGACATTTTTCTCCGNCCCCACGACATNGTTGGTNTGGCTGCGGTGGAGAGTATGGCGGNACAATTAACATAAGTTAAGCCGCGANATCAGCTTGACAGATATGTTAAAGTCACTTGACTAGCCATCGATATCTGAACGATACTTCGCGNNCANTNCAATTTTGGGNAAGAAAAACAATTGATTAGCTACTTAAGTACAAGCAAATTTTTCTTNCTCAGGCGCCTGNTNTCAGGCTTGCTTTGTNCCTTCCTGCTTGTAATTCAGAGCGCGGAGGCNACGCATAGCCATGACGATGGTGANCTTTCNCGTNTCGATTGTGAAATTTGTTTGAAGCCAACGGGCGCAGANGATGACGCAGTTCTTACCACGGATNTCTGCGAGCTGGTTAAACTTGGANAAGAGAACTTCTTTTCGGCGGATGAGGTTNCTGGTTACCAANCGTCGATANCTGCCCAATCACGCGCGCCACCNCACCGATAGCTCATCTAGAGCTCCCTTACTTTTTTTGAGAAACGCTTCCTCGTAAAGAGAGCTGGCGCTTCTCGTCTGCATTAGTTGTTAGTCGATTAATTTAAATTTTATAGGTGAGAAAATGAATTTACCGTTCAAGCGAACGCAGTTGTCGCTCTGTGTGGGGCTAATTGTCTCCACTGGGTATCAGGCCAATGCCGCAGAAGATCAGATCGAGGAGATACTTGTCTCCTCAGCGTTAAATGAGACCGTCGCAGATACGGTTCATCCAGTTACTGTTCTGTCGGGAGATGAGTTGCGGCAGAAGGTTGGTAACACTCTGGGTGAAACTTTGGCTAACGAGCCTGGTATCAATATTATGTCCTACGGTACTGGTGTCGGTCAGCCAATCATTAGAGGCCAGACCGGCAACCGCGTCGCTGTCCTGCAGAACAGCGTTGGGGTCACCGACGTGTCTGCTCAGAGCCCTGACCACGCTAATGCAGTCGAGCCTGTNCTAGCTGACCGAATTGAGGTGCTNAGNGGNCCNNCAACNCTTCTTTATGGTAGCGGTGCAATTGGNGGNATCGTNAATGTTATTGATAATCGAATNCCNAGNGANTTGGTCGAGGAGACAAATTTCGTAGTCGAGCANAGNCATAACACCGTTAANAATGAAGANAAGACGGTAGTTAGGTTGGACGCATCGGCAGGCTCTTTTGGCTTTCATTTCGACGGTTTTAAGCGCAAGAACGACAATGTCGATATTGACGGGTGGGCGATTGATGAATTCGCTCTTGAGGAACTGGAAGAGAAAATGCATGAGGCCATTGAGGCGATGCATGGCGATGATCACGACGACCACGATGATCACGACGACCACGATGATCACGACGACCACGATGATCACGACGACCACGATGATCATGACGATCATGATGAGGAAGATCCAAATACACGCGGGTTCATAGGGAATTCCAATGCTGAGGCTTCTGGAGCTACCGGCGGTTTTTCTTACGTCACCGATCGAGGTTTTATCGGTTTCTCAGTGAGCGAGCTGGACAACGAGTATGGCCTACCGCCAGGTACTCACTCTCATGCTCACCATGAAGAAGATCACGACGATGACCACGACGACGATCACGATGATGATCATGACGATCACGATGATGATCACGACGACGAGCATGAAGGTCATCACGAAGAGGTAGAATTCATCCGCTTAGATATGGAGTCGACGCGCTACGATGTTAAAGGCGGATACAACTTTGATGGCGGATTCTTTGAGACCTTCACTGCCGACATAGCTCAGACAGATTATGAGCACGGTGAAATCGAATATTTCGAAGACGGTGGCACACACGTTGGTACTCTTTACGAAAGTGAAGCTACAAGCAGTCGGTTCGTTCTAAATCACCGGCACATGGGTGGCTGGAGTGGAGCCTGGGGTGCTCAAATCAACGATTCAGAGTTTAGCGCGACCGGAGAAGAAGCATTCATTTCTAAAACGGATATTAACTCTGTCGGTTTTTTTGCTGTTGAACAATACATGAGTGACAACTATACACTTGAGTTTGGTGCACGATTTGAGAACAACGAGCTTGATAATAAGCAAGGTTGTGACTTCGACGATTCAGCAATGAGCTTCAGTGGTAGTCTGTTTTATAACCTAACCGACTCCTCGAGTTTGATAGTGGGTGCTGCCCGTTCTGAGCGTGCGCCAACTGTTGAGGAACTATTTTCCAACGTCGACAATAGCACTTGCGGACTGAAAGATGACCACGACTATGTTCTGCACGCGGCGACTAATTTGTTCGAACTTGGAAATGCGGATCTAGATAATGAAACTTCCAATAACATAGAGCTTGGGTACCGGATAGACCAGGGCGCCATGAGCGCATCGGTTAATGCTTATTACAACCAAGTCGATGACTACATTGCTTTGACCTTAACGGGTGAAGAGCATATGGAGACACCGGTGGCTGCCTATATGCAGAAGGATGCGACGTTTAAGGGCCTTGAGGCGAGTGTTTCATTCAATATCCTTGAAAACGGCTCATTAAGCTTCTTTGGAGATATGGTTGACGCCGATTTTGACAAGGGTGGAAATCTTCCACGTATCCCTGCCAACAAAATTGGTACTCAGCTAGCGATGTCTGGTGATAATTGGACGACTAACGTTCGCCTTGTGCGCGTTGATAATCAGGATGATGTTAGCCGCTTTGAGAATGAGACCGACGGGTACACGCTACTGTCTGTGTACGCAGACTATGACATCCAGGTCCGTGGCGACAGTGAATTGAAACTCTTCTTGAGGGGTAACAATTTAATGGACGAAGAAGTCAGGAACCATGCTTCAATGCTGAAAAATTTCGCACCAGAACCAGGACGGTCCTTGCAGTTCGGAATAAGGTACGACTTCTAAACTAGGCTAATTGTTTTCCTCGGCGGTGGCTTCGGCTACCGCTGAGGGAACAAAGTCACCCTCGAATCTTACTAGTTGATCATCGACAAAGAATACGGAAATCTTTTCCTGACCGCGCTGCCCTCCACCGGGCTGAAAGCTATAAACATAGTCCCACCGGTCTTGAAAAAATGGGTCGCGAATTAGAGGCGTGCCCATAACAAACGTCACCTGACGTTTAGACATACCTGGCTGGAGCTGGTCCACCATATCCTGCGTAATTATATTGCCTTGGGGGATTGCTATTTTATAAACGCCCGGGAAATCCATCGAACCGATGTTGTTGCAACTCGAAAAGCTGCTTAAAGCAAAAGTTGCTAAGGCAATTTTTATGGTGTTTTTACCCATACATTTCATTCCCATTAAAACTAGAACCAGTTTGTAACTTTGTAAGTTCAGGATTTTTGCCTTTCCCTGCGTTCTTAGTGGGTGCATAATACCTGAAGATAGAATGTTGTAAAACTCATCAGGTCTGGCTTGCCAGAGACAGCGTAATGACCTCGAATTAGTCAGTATCACTGAAGTCGATACAAAGAGAGATTAAATATGAGCACGGAAAATCAAGAGTTACGCAAAGCAGGCCTCAAAGTTACCTTGCCTCGGGTCAAAATTCTGCAAATTTTAGAGAGTTCTGATAATAAGCACATGAGTGCAGAAGATGTGTATAAGGCACTCATAGACGGTGATCAAGATGTAGGTTTGGCGACGGTTTACAGAGTGTTAACTCAGTTTGAGACAGCCGGTCTGGTTACCAGGCACTATTTTGAGGGCGGTCACTCAGTGTTCGAGCTTGAGAGTGGAGAGCACCATGACCACTTGGTTTGCATGGAAACTGGAAAGGTAATTGAATTCCAGAACGACACAATTGAGTCTCTGCAAGAGACGATTGCTGAGGAATTAGGGTTTGAACTTATTGATCATAATCTAGTGCTCTACGGTAAGCCTAAAAAATAAACGTTAAAAAAAGAATTTTTGCNNGGTANTTAGTTTGAGACAATCATNTGCTCAGCGTGNGCCAGAGATTCATCAGTAAAGTTATCCCCGCCCAGCATTCTGGCTATCTCTGTGACCACTGCCTCTCCACGCAGCTCGTTAATTTGAGTTAACGTGCTAGTTTCATTAGATTCTTTTGTAACAGAAAAATGATGATGTCCTTGACTCGCCACCTGAGCTTGATGAGTCACACACAGAATCTGCGCTTTCTCACCCAGATCGCGTAATAAACTTCCAATACTTTTTGCGACGCCACCACCAATGCCGACATCCACCTCGTCGAATACGAGTGATGGGATTTGTGACGTCTGAGCGGCAATAACNTGAATCGCGAGACTGATTCTAGACAGCTCTCCACCAGACGCGATTTTGGCTAGCGNCTCAGGTTTCGCTCCCGGGTTTGTNCTAACTAAAATTTCTACNGACTCCCGACCTCCCTCTGTTGGNTTTTCGGCATCCTTNTCTAAACAGCANATTTCAAGCTTGGTATGTTGCATGCTGAGTTTGTTNAGTTGCTCATTAATTTGTAGAGACAGTTTCTTTGCGCCATCTAAGCGCTGCTTAGTAACCTGTTTCGAAATTAACGCATATTGCTCTCTTAATAATTTATCGTTCTCAGTNAGCCTNTCAAGTTCGTTACTAGAATTNTTGAAACGGTCAAGCTGAGATCGCANAGAACTGAGCAAATCAAGTAGGTCCTTGGGAGCAACATTATGTTTGCGGGCGACCCCGTGTAATTGNCCTAGGCGCTGGTTAAGTTCAACTAATCGATCCGGGTTGACGTCGAACTGCTCTTGAAAAGAGCGCAAATCAGCAACCGCTTCTTCTACTTGAATCTCAGCAGACGCCAGGGATGCTANGACATTCTCNAGTTGNTGAGGTTTATTTCTGANATTTCCAAGCGNCTGTTTCGCCACTGACAGTAAGGATAGAATCCCCTGCTCACCCTCTGAATCGCACGCGGATAAGGCTTGAGAGTTTGCTTGAATTATTTCCTCGGCATCGCTCTGCTCTTTAAATTCTTTTTCAAGTCTTGTGAATTCATCTTTCTCGATTTCTAACTCTTCCAATTCGGTTAGCTGGTAGGTCAAGAGTTGAATCTCGGCAGAGTCCTCCTCGGAACGAGTCTTTAATTTACTAATTTCTGTAAAATTCTGATTCCATTGTCTCCAGGTGGATGTGAGTTTTCCTCTTAAATTTTTATCCAAACAAAAATCGTCAAGCAGCCTCTGATGTGTTGTCTTTTTTAGTAGGGATTGATGTTCATGCTGACTATGAATATCAAGNAACATCTCGCCGAGGTCTTTAAGGTTTTTCATGGTCACCGCAGTCCCGTTGATATAGGCTTTAGAGCGACCATCTTTGCTNACTACGCGCCTGAGGATGCAGGTACTCGCTTGCTCGNAAGACAAATCATTTTGCTCNAGCCACGTCCTCGCTATTTCAATGTCAACGGTATCAAACTCTGCACAGATATCAGCCTTATCTTTCCCATGGCGAACAATCGTTTTATCAGCTCGGTCTCCCAAAGTTAACCCGAGCGCGCCGAGGATTATTGATTTTCCCGCGCCCGTTTCACCNGTAATGCAAGACATGCCGGATTCAAACTCAATTTCGAGTCGATCTACGGTTGCNTAATTTTGGATTGAAAGTTGAAGCAGCATTACNANGAGTATATGAAATAGTNACGTTTCTGGCAGCCTAAATTTTGATTGGAATACATTTATTTTTCAAAAAAATTCGTTCATCACCTTCTTGAAAAAAGCNAGCAAACCCCCATATTTCTGNNCAAGTGGGGTAGTAGCCACTTTTAGCGAAAAAGAGCTGCTCACTAGACTTTCAACAAAGATGATTAACGCAGAGGAACAAATGAGCAAACCTACTGGGGATGAAGAGGAAACCCTCGAATCAGGTAATCAGAGCGCGTCCGAGCTGGATCAAGAAGGCACTGACGAAAATTCAGATGAGCCAGAGGAACCCGAGTTAGACGTAGCAACAATGAGCGCTGACNCGGATCAGCTTCAAGAGAAGTTAACAGCGGCTGAACTTGCTGCTGAGAAGGCCAGAGATGACCTGCTAAGGGTNCAAGCAGAGATGCAAAACTTGCGCAGGCGAACTGAACAGGATGTTGAGAGGGCCCATAAATACGGAATTGAAAAATTTAGCACTGAGCTGCTTGTTGTCGCAGATAACTTAGAACGTGCATTGAACTCTGCTTCTGAATCCAAAGACGAATCCGCGAAGGCAATTCTTGATGGCGTGAGCCTGACGTTGAAGAGCCTTAATGATTGTTTTGCAAAGTTCAGTATTGAGGCTGTCGACCCCCTTGGTGAGCCGTTTGACCCCCAGTTACATCAGGCGATTGCCACCCAAGAGAGTCCTGACTCTGAACCAAACTCGGTCATTGAGGTGATTCAGAAAGGTTATACGCTNAACGGCAGAGTAATTCGTCCGGCAATGGTGATGGTTTCGAAGGGGTGATNTTCAAAAAATNGAAGGAGTTTTTGCCGTTAGAGAAGCGAGAAACCCCTTGAAAAGAGTTTATTAGGGCCAATATACAATTTACGGTTAATTCAGAATGATTATTGTTAGTTTAATTCNGTAAAANATTACGGGGATAAGGAATGGGTAAGATTATTGGTATCGATTTAGGAACGACAAATTCCTGCGTGGCAGTGATGGATGGCGGTGAAGCCAAAGTCATTGAGAATGCAGAGGGAGATCGTACCACTCCGTCAATTATCGCCTATAGTAGCGATGGTGAGACACTTGTAGGTCAGCCAGCAAAACGGCAGGCTGTNACNAATCCCGATAATACATTATTTGCGATCAAGCGCCTGATTGGCAGGCAGTTTGGTGATGATGTTGTGCAAAAAGACATCAAGATGGTTCCNTACAAGATAGACAAAGCTGACAATGGNGANGCNTGGGTTGATGTGAATGGCGAAAAAATGTCACCGCCCCAGATATCAGCACAAGTCTTGCAAAAAATGAAAAAAACAGCCGANGANTTTCTGGGCGAGGATGTTAAAGAAGCTGTCGTCACTGTTCCGGCGTATTTTAACGATTCACAGCGTCAGGCAACTAAAGACGCAGGGAAAATAGCCGGGCTAGATGTTAAGCGAATCATAAACGAACCGACCGCCGCGGCTCTTGCTTACGGCATGGATAAAAAGACCGGCGATTCAACNGTAGCCGTCTTTGATCTTGGTGGCGGNACGTTCGATATTTCTGTTATAGAAATAGCTGAGACCGATGGAGAGCATACCTTTGAAGTGCTATCGACCAATGGTGATACCTTTCTCGGAGGAGAAGATTTTGACCTGCGTTTGATCGACTATCTGGCCGAGGAATTCAAAAAGGAGTCGGGGATGGATCTCCATAATGACCCGTTAGCATTACAGCGATTGAAAGAGGCTGCTGAGAAAGCAAAAATTGAGCTCTCTTCAGCGCAGCAAACTGAGGTTAATCTGCCTTACATCACGGCTGATGCGTCAGGTCCAAAGCACTTGGTGCAAAAGCTAACAAGNGCTAAATTTGAGTCATTAGTAGAGGATTTGGTTGAAAGAACACTGGATCCGGTCAAGGTGGCCATCCAAGACGCTGACCTCGATGTCGGCAAAATTGATGATGTCATTCTGGTCGGTGGTCAGACAAGAATGCCTCTGGTTCAACAAAAAGTAGCAGANTTNTTTGGTAAAGACTCGCGTAAGGATGTAAATCCGGACGAAGCCGTCGCTGTTGGGGCCGCTATTCAAGCAGCCGTACTCTCCGGCGATGTAAATGACGTCCTACTATTAGATGTGACTCCATTATCACTGGGTATCGAAACACTTGGCGGTGTCGCAAGCCCCTTGATTGAGAAAAATACCACCATACCGACCAAAAAAACTCAGGTGTTTTCAACAGCGGATGATAATCAAACCGCGGTTACNATTCATGTGGTGCAGGGAGAGCGTAAGCAAGCTGCNCAGAACAAATCTTTAGGAAGGTTTGATTTAAGCGATATACCCCCGGCTCCAAGAGGGATGCCTCAAATTGAGGTNGCTTTTGATNTGGATGCGAANGGAATANTGAATGTATCGGCGAAAGATAAGGCGACCGGTAAAGAGCAATCCATAGTGATAAAGGCTTCAAGTGGTCTATCAGATGACGAGATCGATCAAATGATTAAGGATGCTGAAGCTCACTCGGCAGACGATAAGAAATTTGAGGATCTAATATCCGCGCGAAACACGGCTGATGGTCTAGTNCATGCAACTAAGAAGACTTTGGAGGAAGCGGGTGACAAGGCCACGGATGAGGAAAAAGAGTCCATAAACACTGCTGTGGCAGCTTTAGAAGAGGCAATNAAGGGAGACGATCTNTCAGAAATTGAAGCGAAAACTAAAGAGCTAACAGAGGCTTCCACTGGACTCGCCTCCAAAATGTATTCGGAGCAACAGGCTCAGGCGGGTGAAGCGACAGCTGAAGGTGGAGCAGAGGAGACAGNTGGTTCTCCAGAGAACGATGCTGTAGATGCTGAGTTNGAAGAAGTGAAGGATGACAAATAAGTGAACTGATAAAGTTCAGGTGTAACCTTGAATTAAAGCTGAAAAAACTAAGTCATTGCATGGCTTAGTTTTTTTATTTTGGATGCTTAACCTGATTATGAAAAAGAGAACAAAACGTGTCTAAGGCAGACTATTACGAAATTTTGGGTGTTTCTAGGGACGCTTCTGAAGCCGAGATAAAAAAAGCCTATCGGCGAGTGGCAATGAAGAATCACCCAGACCGTAATCCCGATAATAAAGAGGCTGAAGACAAATTCAAGGAAGCTAANGAGGCTTTTGAAGTGCTCTCCGACTCAGAGAAGAGAGGGCGGTACGATCAATTTGGTCATGCTGGAGTGGAGGGACAGACTAGCCAGGGCTACGCTGATTTTGGCGACATCTTTGGTGATATCTTCGGGGATATTTTTGGAGGAGGTCGCGGTGGAGGCCGCAGTAGAGTCGCAAAGGGAGCTGACCTTCGTTATAACCTGGAACTAAATCTGGAAGAAGCCGTCAGAGGCAAAACTGCCAAGATACGAATTCCAACTACTGTAAATTGCTCCGCTTGCAACGGAAGCGGTGCTAAGTCTGGCTCAAAACCGGTTGACTGTTCTACTTGCAATGGGGTTGGCCAGGTCCGCATGCAGCAAGGTTTTTTTTCCGTGCAACAGACGTGCCCCAGTTGTCACGGTGCTGGAAAGCAAATTAAAGACCCTTGCTCGAACTGCCGTGGCCAAGGCTTCGTGGAAGAAACAAAAACCCTGTCGGTCAAGGTTCCAGCGGGTGTGGACACTGGCGATAGGATAAGGCTTACTGGAGAGGGCCAAGCTGGAGCCAGAGGTGGTCCTTCGGGTGATTTGTATGTCGAAATGCACGTACAGCCGCACCAAATTTTCCAGAGAGACGGTAGAGATCTTCACTGTGAAATACCTATCAGCTTTACTGATGCAGCCATTGGCGGTGAACTTGAGGTCCCTACATTGGATGGAAGGGTAAAGCTTAAGATTCCGGCTGAAACTCAGACTGGTAAGTTGTTTCGGCTAAGAAGTAAGGGAGTCACCTCCATACGAGGGGGTTCGCCAGGGGATCTGCTTTGTAGGGTGGTGTTGGAAACGCCTGTTAATCTAACCAATAGACAGAGAGAAATACTTGAAGAATTTCAGGAAATTTACGAGTCTCAGGGGAAGAAACAGTCACCTAAGAGGTCGTCTTGGTTTGCTGGAGTGAAAAAATTTGTGGATAGTCTGCGCGCATAGTAGCGCGACTATTCTCCCAGCACCTTCATTTTTATATCGTGATGCTCTTTGTGTTCAAGTCTCGGCCCGAACTGAGTTACTATTTGCGCGGAAGCTAAACTTGCGAACTCGCCAGCCTTTTTAAAATTATAATTCTGGGTAATTGCGTATAAAAATGCGCCTGCAAACATATCCCCAGCTCCGTTAGTATTAATAGCCCGTACTTCGTTTGGAGCGATTGAGATATATTCCTTACCATCGAAGAGCGTTGCGCCTTGCGCGCCACGTGTCACAGCAAATTGCCTCGCAAACTTACTCATCTGTGAGCAAGCTTCGTCAAAGTCTGCTGAATCGGCCCAAATTTTCAGTTCTTCTTCGTTACAGAATAAAAGGTCTATCCCTCCTGTTAGCAAATCGTTTATGGCGTCTTTAAAGTGAGTTACAACAGCTGGGTCAGAAAAAGTGAGTGCGACCTTTACATCAGAGTTTCTTGCAAAATTTTTGAGCTCCATGATTGCGTCTCTTGCAGAGTCTGATGAAACTAGAAACCCTTCAATGTATATATACTCAGAGTTTTTGGCCGCTTCAAAGTTTACTTCTCCCATGGATAAATCAGCGGATACACCAAGATAGGTGTTCATGGTTCGTTCCGCATCCGGAGTTACCATTATTAAGCACTGACCGGAGGTACCAGGAGTTTTTTCTTGCCTACTAGTCTCTATATTATTGTGTCCAAGCTCACTCAGAAAGTATTCGCCTACCGAGTCGCTTGCTACTTTGCAGGAATAGAAGGCTTTGCCGCCGAACTGGGTTAGCGAATACATGGAGTTACCTGCTGAACCCCCGCCGGATTGTTTTTTAACTTCGAATTCTTTACGTAATAGCTTGGACAGTGACTTATGTCCTTCCGCATCCAACAGGGACATGCAACCTTTTTCAATTTTATGCTCTTTCAGAAAATCCTCGGAAACTTCAAATTCGGTATCGACTAGAGCATTTCCGATACCATAAACATCATACATTTTCATATGGATTAACCCACATTCGTTTTAATTAATTCAAAAGCGAGACTTGCTGCGTCCAAGGTTTTTTCGATTTCTTCTTCGGTATGAGCCATCGAGATAAATCCAGCCTCATACATTGAGGGGGCCAAGTATACTCCATTGTTTAACATTTCATGGAAATATACCTGAAAACTTTCATTGTTTGATTCCATTACCTCTTTAAACGTTTTCACTTTGCTGTTTTTGTTAAAAAAACACCCGAACATTCCTCCAGCATGGTTAGTAGTGAATGCTATGCCCGCTGCAGATGCGCGTTCCTCCAACCCTTCCATCAATAATTTTGTCTTTTTAGACAGGATTTCGTAGAAGTTTTCTGTACTGACAATCTCGAGCATAGCCAGTCCAGCTGCGACAGCGAGGGGGCTTCCGGCAAGCGTGCCCGCCTGATATACGGCGCCTTCCGGCGCTATTTTTTGCATAATCTCAGCTTTTCCTCCGAACGCTCCAATAGGCAAGCCACCACCGATTACTTTACCGAGGGTTGTTATGTCTGGCACAACACCAAATATTGATTGAGCTCCACCAAGAGCTACTCTGAAACCGGTCATAACCTCGTCAAAAATTAACACGGACTCATTTAATGTGCACTGTTCCCTCAGAGCTTCCAAAAACCCCACATCTGGAAGAACACAATTCATGTTGCCGGCTATTGGTTCAACAATCACGCAAGCGGTTTCTTTACCGTGTTTATCGAAATACTGCTCAACAGCTTCTGTGTCGTTGTAGGGCAGGACATGCGTTAAATCAGTATACGCATTTGGTACGCCTAAAGAATCTGGTTCTCCGATAGTTAGAGCGCCCGAACCTGCCTTTACTAGCAACCCGTCTACATGTCCGTGATAGCAGCCCTCAAACTTTACGACTTTATCTCTGTTAGTGAATCCTCTCGCGAGCCTGATGGCGCTCATGGTTGCTTCAGTGCCAGAAGTTACTAATCTTACTTCGTCCATCGAATGGACATGCATACAAATCTTCTCTGCAATATCAATTTCGGCTTCAGTTGAAGCACCAAAGCTAATGCCTCTTTTTAGCTGATTTTCAATCGCACTGAGTATGTGTTCGTGACTGTGGCCCAAAATTAGTGGACCAAAGGCTCCAACATAGTCGATGTAGCGGTTATCATCTGCATCGATTAAGTAAGGTCCGGTGCCCTCGCGAAAGAACAGAGGGTTCCCTCCTACTCCTTTAAATGCTCTCACTGGGGAGTTGACTCCGCCGGGTATAAATTTTCTNGCTCGTTCATAAAGGTTTTGAGACTTTGATAATTTCATTTCTTCTTCGGTCTTTAGTTTGATTGGAGTAAATCGTTGAATGNTTGGTTATTGTAAATTAGATTTTTAAATGCGTTGACTCTTTCATCTTCCAGATATTTTTACTAGCCTCCCGTGAAGCTGCTCGATATTCTACGACTGGTGTTTGGGAATGGTTCTTCAAGTTTGAACCAATAATTTCATTCGCTGCCACTGAGCCAAGAACACTTATTTTAAAACACCTAACGCATAATTTATGGGTCCATGTCATCTATGACTTTCTAAAAACTTGGCTTAACGACGATCAATAACACAATCGCTATCAAATGAATGACAGGAAGTTCGTTGAAGATTCGGAAGAATATGTGTCCTCTGTATGAGGGTGCTTCCCGAAGCTTAATCATGTACCACCAACAATAACAGTGCTGAATAATGAGCAGGGCCACAAATGTGAGCTTCAAATGCATCCACCACCAAGCCATGAAATAGCTCCAGTTGGCTACAAGTAGCCAGCTGCCGAGGATAATTGTCCCGAAGGCGGACGGAGTCATAATAGCCCAAAACAGCTTCTTCTCCATCACCTCAAAGCGGGCTAGGCTTATTTCATCGCGGCTCATTGAGTGGTAGACAAATAGGCGGGGCAAGTAAAATAAACCAGCAAACCAGCAAACAACAAAGATAATGTGAAAAGCCTTAATCCAGAGCATGCAACTACCTGTAACTTAGAATTGAACCTACCATAGCTCAAAAGCTAGGTCTTGAATAACAAACCTTCATCCTAAGCTATTGATTTTAAGTTAATTAATTCTTAATTATATTGCATTATTATACTAATCGTCTAAGATATCTGCCCCATTTTCGTCACAGAAGTTTAGGAGGCGGTGTTGATCAAAGTCGGGATAGTGGGTGGAACTGGTTATACGGGTGTGGAATTGCTGCGTCTTTTGAGCCAGAGAGACGATATAGAGCTTTGCTGCGTTACCTCGCGGGAGCTGGATGGTCAGACCGTTTGTTCCCGTTTTCCAAATCTTCGAGGAAAGGTTGATTTACGTTTCAGCAATCCAGATTCGTCTGACTTAAAAAACTGTGAGGTAGTTTTCTTTGCTACCCCCCATGCTGTCGCCATGCACTCAGTGCCAGAATTGATTGAATATGGTACAAAAGTGATCGACTTGTCTGCTGATTTCAGAATAAACGACATAAAGATTTGGGAAACCTGGTATCAAACGTCGCATACTTGTCCAGAGTTGGTTGACATGGCAGTTTATGGTTTGCCGGAGGTAAACAGGGATGATATCAAGCAAGCACAATTGATAGCAGTTCCGGGCTGCTATCCCACTGCGATTCAACTAGGGTTTTTACCTCTTCTTGAAATGAACGTTGTCGATACAATGTCTCTAATCGCGGACGCGAAGTCAGGTGTTAGTGGTGCGGGGAGAAAAGCGGCGGATCCGTATATACTNTGTGAAGCCACAGAGTCGCTCAAAGCATACGGAATGGCGGGTCATCGTCATCATCCCGAAATCTGTCAGCAACTTAACATAGCAAGTAATTCCAAAGTTGGATTGACCTTCATTCCGCATCTTGCACCAATGAGCAGAGGCATATTCGCCACTCTTTATGCAAAGCCGACAGGTGATGAAAGTTTGTCTGGGCAAGTTCTAAGAGAGATTTATCAAAAGCGATATGCCGAGGAGCCTTTTGTAGATATCTTGGAAACGGGAGAAGCGCCCGCGACAAGGGACGTCAGAGGTGCGAATAATTGTAAAATCTCGGTTACGCACATCGAGCATTCCAACACAGTCGTAGTTCTGTCTGTGATTGATAATTTGGTAAAGGGTGCTTCTGGTCAAGCTATTCAGTGCATGAATTTATTGTCAGGCATTGACGAAACTCGGGGATTAGAGGGAATAGCGTTAACTCCGTAATTAGAACTCTATTTAGTATAAATTAACCTTTCTTAACTTAGGGGAAAAAGTGCCAAACGTAGTAAAAGGGAGCAGGCAAGACAAGATGATGGTTGTCCCGTACCGGCCTGGGCAGCGTTTATTTTGGCTTATTGGGAGTATTCTTTTGATTAGTTTGGGTACGCTGTGCGGCTTCGGTTTTGGCTACTATCAGATTCACAGAGTTGAAGAATCCTTTAAAAATGGTTTTTTAGAGCAGACAATTCTTCTAGATGAACTTAGCGCAGAAAACTCAGAATTAAAAAGACAAGTTGCTATGTTAGAGAGGTCAGGTCTACTAGATCAAAGAGTAAACGAGACCGATCAAAAAACTCTTAGTAGTTTGCGAGATCAATTAGCGACTTTAGAACAAGATTTGTCTTTCTATAAGAATGTAATCACAAAACAAACTGATGATACTGGTTTAATGGTTTCNGAATGGAGTTTAAAACGCATAAGTAATTCGAACCGTTATCGCTATAAACTTGCTTTGCGGCAGCAAGATGCCGATGGGGACACCTATTTAAATGGCCATGTAAATGTCAACTTGGTTGGTACTCAGAACGGCAAGAATACTGTTTACTCATTGAGTGAAGTTTCAAAGGAACAAGAACAAATTGATATCAAATTGAGATTTAAGTTTTTCCAGGATATAGAGGGCGAATTAACACTTCCTGATAATTTTTTGCCTGAGTACACAAAAATTGTGGGTGTGGAGATTAATCCAGTAAGAAAGACTATTGATCGTGATTACCCTTGGATAGATGCTAAGGGCTGAATCAGGAAAAATTATAAGGAGGAAATTCGATGTTTAGTAAGAGCGAAGAAACTAACGTTATTAAGGCTAATGTGGCTAAGGAGAAACAACCTGCAGCGAACACATTGGTTTCAAGAACGACTGAAATAATCGGCGATATTCATTTTAGCGGTGAGTTAATAGTTGAAGGCCGAGTCAAAGGGAGCATTTACGCCGAGGACGATTCCTCGGCAGTAATAAGAGTGGCGGAAAAAGGATCGATTGAGGGGGAAATTTGCGTTCCTTCAGCCGTAATAAATGGCCTAGTTCAAGGAGATGTCAGATCGAGTAATCATTTGGAACTGGCTGCGAAGGCTGTAGTTGCAGGAAATGTTCACTATAATTTGATCGAGATGGTCATGGGATCGGAGGTAAACGGGAACTTGATGCATATATCCTCTGATCAGGGTGGTAAAAAGAAGCTAGCCTCTGATAGCAAAAAATTGGGTTTTGATAAGACAACTCTTGATAAAGAGTAATAACGATCTTAAAAAATGTCATCGGAAAAATGTGATATTATTTGACCTCTTATCTAAGACTCTTGAGAGAACTTACTTTTGATAAGTTAATAATGGGTAGGAACTAAACCACGAGAGAAACATGTCAGTTGTTCAAACAGCAGAACCAGTTATTTTGTCTTTCACTGATAGCGCAGCGGATAAGGTCCAAAGTCTGATTTCAGAAGAAGGCAACGACAATCTGAAGCTCAGAGTGTTTGTCACTGGTGGTGGATGCTCAGGTTTTCAGTACGGTTTTAGCTTTGATGACGAAGTTCAAGAAGATGACACCGTTATTGAGAATAAAGGAGCTAGCCTGTTGGTAGATCCTTTGAGTTATCAATACCTTGTCGGAGCAAAAATTGACTATTTGGAGGGCCTTGAGGGCGCTCGTTTTGTGGTGGATAATCCGATGGCGTCTACTACTTGTGGGTGTGGAGCCTCCTTCTCTATATAGGACTAACTCCCATGGTAAATTCCGCCTAATATGCAGGACTTTCTTGCTCCGGTAAAAGGTATCGTTTCTAACTTTATACCCTGGATGGTTTGTTTAGCCATCCAGGCAAAAGCCGCAGCTTCAACCCAGTCAGGCTCTATCCCCAGATTGGATGTCGTTTTCACTGAGATTGTTTTGAAATTTGCCTTCAGATTTTTCATTAAGAATCTGTTGTGTGCGCCACCACCACAGATATAAATCTCCAAATCCTTCGAAAATCTTCGAACAGCATTTGAAATACATTCAGAGGTGAAAGTAGATAGAGTGTTTTGTATATCCTCTGCTCTTAAGTCNTCATCACAAAGTGAAATTTTTTTTTGAAGCCAAGCCCCGTTGAATAATTCCCTTCCCGTGCTTTTCGGGGGGGATAGCCCAAGGTAAGGTTCTGCTAGCATTTCTTGAAGAAGCTTCTGATTGCATTGGCCGGTAGCCGCCCAATCTCCGTTTTTGTCATACTTCGTTTCTTGTATCTTTTTATTCCAGTAGTCCATAAGAACATTTCCCGGGCCGATATCGTAAGCCGAGCATGCACCGGTCTTGGGTAGAAGGGTAATATTGGTCATGCCCCCAATGTTGATTATTGCTCGATTATGATCAGTTTTTCTGAAGAACTCCTGATGGAACAGAGGGGTAAGGGGTGCGCCCTGACCGCCGTTCGCCATATCTTTCTGCCTAAACCCTGCAACAGTAGTTATGCCGGTTCTTTGAGAGATTATGCTAGGGTCTCCCAGTTGCATCGTAAAAGGATAAGTCCCGGTTGGTTGATGCCATACTGTCTGCCCGTGACTGCCTATGGCGGTAATGGAGGTGGGGTCAATTTTTGATTTTCTCAGGTGCGTGTTTACAACTGATGCAAATAGTTCTCCTATTGCAATGTCTGTTTCTCCTATAAATTTGAGGCTGGTTTTGGAACCCTCACAAAGTAAAAGAATATTCTCTCTGAGTTTTTGTGGACACTCTTCACAGTATGAAGAGACTATTTCAATCTTGTTATTTTCGAATGCAACGATTGAACTATCAACGCCATCAACGCTGGTGCCTGACATCAAGCCAATGAAGAGTTCTTTACTCATGCGTCCGGGTAGAGTCTCATGTTTACGTTAATAGTTAGACGACCGCAATTCGCTGAGTTCATCGAATTGATCGAGAAGTTTTTTGGCTTGTTCCGAAAACAAGGCCATTTCGTCGGGGTGGATTGATTCGGCTTTAGGCAATTTGTCCAGAATTGTCCTTGGGTTTTGATGGACACCATTGACCAAAAATTCGTAATGCAGGTGAGGGCCTGTCGCTCCGCCGGTAGCCCCGACGTAGCCTATTACCTCACCTTGTCTGACGCGGTCCCCTCTTGAAATGCCCGAAGCAAATCTAGAAAGGTGAGCATATTTTGTTTCAAAACCACCCGAATGCTTGATGGTCACCAAATTACCAAATGATCCATACCTGGATGCTCTTGTTATTCGGCCGTCACTAGTCGCTCTTATTGGAGTGCCTGTTGGTGCTGCATAGTCTGTTCCTTTATGTGCACGAATAGTGTTTAGTATTGGATGACGTCTGCGAGGGTTAAAATTAGAGCTAATCCTGAAAACGTCTAGAGGGTTTCGCAAAAAAGCTTTTCTCATACTCTCCCCTTCTGGGGAATAGTAACCTAACTCGCCATCCCTATTAATGTACCTGATCGCTGTAAAAGTTCTTCCCTGATTTATAAATTGCGTAACCAAGATATCGTTATGGCCTACGAATGCCCCATCTAAATATTTCTCATCGTAGAGAATGCTAAAGCTATCTCCCTGCCGAGGGTCGAGTATAAAGTCTATAACCCCCCCAAAAATATTGGCCATTTCCATCAGGTGAGCGGCTGGAATTTGCTCTTTTTGGCCAGCCAAGAAAAGACTGTCTTCAATAATCCCAACTTTAAAAGTAGGTAAGATTTGAGCTTCCTTGGCTATTTGTTCGACTTTATATCCCCCCTCTTCACGGATGAAGACGAAACCCTCAAGAGGATTTTTCAAAACTTGTAACTTATCTAGCTCTCCAGAATTAGAGACTAAAAACCCAAGCTCATACCCTGGATATATTCGATTTAAAATTTGTGCCTCATCACTGCTGTCGAGTACCCGAAATAAATCCTGATCTGTAAGACCTACGTTTAAAAAAATCTCTGATAAGTTATCACCGCTTTTTATGACAAAAGTTTGCCATGTATCGCGACTTTTTGGTCGGGATTCAGGACTCAGCTGANGTTGGGGGATGGATATTTCAGAGTTAGGCAGTTGATCAAGCTCTTGTATAGCCGGGGATATTGGAACCGATATTTTAGTACTAGCAATGGAGGGTTCCGTATTATCGCCATCGTTAGGTATGACGAGAAAAATGAGGATGATCAAGCTCAGCACACCGGCTATTAAGAGATGATCTCGCGGATAGTACTCCTCAAGGAATTGTTTGCTACTTTCGAATAAATCCATCGTTTGTCAATTACATTACTCGTCTTAAACAAGAACGCAAACCTACAATAGTAATTTAACTATTTCAAAGACCTTTTTCTTTCATTTTTTATGCGCATAAGATACGTCAGCGACGTTCTAGTGTAGAATTTGCCAATTTTAAAGCTAAGGCTAGTATGCCCCTCTTGAATTGGTCGGCGGAGCTACTGTATTGCTTAGCTTTCTTTATGAATTAAGGCGTTTTTATGAGCACCAAATCTGATGACATTATTTTTGAGTTGGAAAGCAGGGGCTTAATTGCTCAGCTGGCTGGTGAAGACAATTTAAGGCAGCATCTAGCCGGCGGGAACAGAGTTGTTTATTGCGGCTTTGATCCGACGGCAGAGAGCTTACACGTAGGCAGTGTGGTTCCCTTATTGGTTCTACGAAGGTTCCAGTTAGCAGGACACAAGCCTATCGCTCTTGTAGGGGGAGCCACTGGGCTTATAGGTGATCCGAGCTTCAAGTCAGCTGAGAGACAGCTCAATTCGACCGATGTGGTAGAAGAATGGGTTGAAAGACTAAAGCCTCAGCTTAGCCAATTCTTGGATTTTGATTGCGGCGCTAATTCTGCAGTTTTGATCAATAATCTAGATTGGACGCAGAATCTTGACCTCCTGACTTTTTTACGAACAGTGGGAAAGCATTTTTCGGTTAACTCAATGATTCAAAAAGAGTCAGTGAAACAGAGAATTGAAAGGGAAGGAGAAGGNATCTCTTTCACAGAATTTAGCTACATGCTCCTGCAATCNCTGGATTTTGCCGAATTGCATAAGAGNTTTAACTGCACNATTCAGGTTGGTGGAAGCGATCAGTGGGGGAATATTACAGGGGGTATAGATCTGACCCGTCGGATGCATCAGAAGCAAGTCTTCGGAGTAACCACGCCTTTGGTTACTAAAGCTGATGGAACAAAATTTGGCAAAACAGAAAAGGGAACTATTTGGATTAGTGCTAAGAAAACCTCACCCTATGCCCTTTATCAGTTTTGGTTAAACGTTTCTGACCTAGATGTATACAAATACCTCAGGTATTTTACATTCCTGAGTGCTAAGGAAATTCGCGAGATTGAATTGGCTGACAAGTCGTCAGAAAGCAAACCTGAGGCTCAAGGCATTCTCGCAAGCGAGGTCACAAAGCTTCTCCATGGAACAGAAGGCTTGACTGCCGCAAAAAGGATAAGCGACGGACTTTTCTCAGGAGATGTTTCCAAACTAACTCGAGGAGACCTCGAGCAATTAGACCTGGATGGTTTGCCCAAAACTTCTTTCGTCGAGGAAAGGGTGGATATTGTTCAGGCTTTAGTCCGGTGTGAGTTGGCAAAATCAAATAAAATGGCGAGAGAATTTATTGGTAACAATGCCATTAGCGTGAATGGCAGCTCGATAGGCACGACAGATCTAATCTTAGATTCCAATAACGCGCTCGACGGAGGGTATTTTGTTCTCCGTCGAGGTAAGAAAATGTTTCATTTGGTGAAGCTTAAGTAAGAATTATATTTTGAATTCTGAGACTTGTGATGAAGCATAATC
>PBXX01000022.1 GCA_002727755.1 Gammaproteobacteria bacterium
CGTCTACCTTAATCTCAAACATGTTGGATAATTTACCGTTAGTAAATTGGGTAGCGCCACCACCGTTATCAGCAAAATTAACCCCAGCACTNCCTGCTGTGAGATTAAGCCCGTTTTTATANGGAGAAGTTGCAGCGATCTCTGTGGTTACACTTGCNTTNGCTGATGGTATNGCNGTTTGAAGTTTGTCTANTGAANACTTACGGTAAGTTGTNCCNGCNGTAATTAAATATTCTGCNTGNTTAATCGCTNNACCNGTTACCGGGTCAGTAGTTANTTTNGCGTAAGCATCAAGCTCTTTCTTAGTCTTTATCTCGCCGTACTTNTTGATGAATTGTGGATCATTACCAGCACCAGCAGATTGTGTTAATGCNGATCTTACGTCTGCTCCGTCTATCGTGACATATGTCTGCCATTTACTGTATGGAGAGTCGTCGGTCGGATTGGCAGTCTTAACATAATAAATTGTAGCTAGCTGCGCATTTCCGTTTGCACCATAAGTGGTGAATGAAGTTGTCTTATGATACGTCTCTGGCTTGTCTTTGTTGAATGCCGCAGTTATTGGTTCCGCTGAGGAAGGCAGGTTCAATCCTAAATTAATCTCAGTTGTAGGTACAAACTCACCAACCGTAGAGCGTTGGACNGTCAAGCCTGTCGTTTCCGCTTCAAAGTTNGCNTTATTAATCGAGTCGACTGGCAGAATCTGCAATGCTTGTCCNGCTTTGTTCACTAGNTGNTTTTGCTCGTCGAGCATAAAACCNCCATTTCNGGTGTACAGCTCTGCTCCATCTGTAGTTTTAAGTTTAAAGTAACCATCGCCAGTGATCGCCAAATCGAGCGAGTTAGTTGAGAATTCAATATTGCCCTGGGTNTGTTGCTGNGTGATACCGTTTAACGCTACCCCAGAGCCTGCAATCGAACCCGCTTTTTGAAGNGGTGTGCTCGCAAAGATATCACCNAAGTCAGCATCGGCTCTTTTAAAACCTGAAGTGCCGGCGTTAGCAATGTTATTTGAAGTTACAGACAACTCTGTTGTTGCAGCCTGAAGTCCGGTTAACGAGGTATAAAATGACATTCTTGTAGGTCTCCTAGATTAATTTTCGATACGTCCNACTTCNGCGATTCCAAGCTCGCTTCCNTCTTCCATTTCAATTTTCAATTCTCCAACTTCTTTATCCCAACTCACCGCCGCTATTCTTTGCTTGTTTAACAAAGGCAGTGTTGTGAGGTTTCCATCTTTATTTGCGACAAATTCAAATCTGTACTGACCGGCAGGCATATCTTCCCCATCTTGATTTTGTCCATTCCAGGTTAAATCAACTGGACCTGCTGGCATGTAATTAAATAGTTTTTTATAAATGAGTTCGTCTGTTGCNGCGTCATANATGCTGAATGCACCCGAGTCAGCCGATTCAGGNAAGTCTGCNTTTGACACTACTTGCTCTCCCGCTTCAATACTCACCAGACTTCCTAATCGCTCTATTTTTTTGCCTATTAGCGTTGAGCCAAGCAGAAACCTAGACGATTTGGAATCCGCAGCCATGCTATCCATGGATGANCTGACTCCTGTCATAGCCTCCAGAGAAGAGAATTGTGCTAACTGCGCAACAAAGGCCTCATTTTCCATTGGGTCGAGAGGNTTTTGATTCTTCAACTGAGTAGTGAACAGTTTTAAGAAAGCNTCTCGATCCAGCTCCGTATCTTTAGCCAGAAGTTTTGCCTGTTGTTCTTCATACTGCTTTGTGGTCAGTATGTTTGCTGGTAATGCTGGTAGTTCGTTAGCCATATGAATTTCCTAATTTTNTAAACGCAGCNACTGCGTATCGATTACGCNCTAATAATATCNAAGGTCCTAATCATCAAATCTTTGGCAGTGCTGATAACCTCGACATTATTTTGGTAAGCCCTCGATGCATCTAGCATATCGACGAGCTCTTCGATTTCACTTACGTTTGAGGCAAACACGTATCCATCCTCATTAGCNAATGAATTCCCTGGNTCATAAATCTGCTCTATAGGTTTTGTATCCGTCACTATTCGATCGACTCGAACACCGCCGGCTAAATTTTGGAATCCCCCAGCAGTCTCGCCTTGTAAAAGGGCAGCAAACACTGGGCGTTGCGCGCGGAATGCAGTCTCAGCTGTTCCCGATACAACACCAACATTTGCTAAGTTGCTTGCCGTTGCATTCATACGAACCANCTGNGCATTAAGTCCCGTTCCGCCTATTGCCATAATTCTTTCGAATGACATGTTTTATTCTCCTNTAAATGCTTTCCTNAACCCTGCAATTTTTTCTTCCGCNAATTGCAAGGAAGCTTGATAGTCAGCAACAGCACGACCGTATCGAGCCTGNTCTACCCCAATCTCTACAGTATTGTTATCCAAGCTTGGTGCCAACGGAACGTAATAAGTGACACCAGACTCTGTNTCTGACCATGCTGGACCTGAAAANTAACCGATATGTCTACTGTCTGTAGTNGATATTGGNATATCAGTTTCAGTCNTACTNGGNTCAAAAGACTTGCGAAGAAGNCCNGCGAAATCCAGATCTTTTGCCTTNAAACCGGGAGTAGATGCGTTAGCTATATTNCCNGAAATCAACTCCANCCTCTGATTCTTTACAGTCAAGGCTGCATGGTTAAAAGCAAAATAATCATCAATTGATCTAGTCATAATTANCAATCTGTCCTGCANCTATTTGATTTAGCCANTCTTAANCAAGNCGCTNAGCTAATAGCGTTGTTCTNTGAAAGATCTATNGAGCATAAAGNGTGCCAAAACTAANAATTTACTGCTTTTTTTTATAAACTCTTCACTTTAAAGGAGAAATTACGATATTAGTAAAGGTGGCGAGTGNTAAAATATTTTGACGAGCCTTTACCTTCGNATTTTCAAAGCGGCANGAAAGTGGCTGCAAAGCGGCAAACGTGGCAAAGACACAGAAACGNNGGCGTTGGNTAGNCGCTATACTTGGACTACAATCATAAGACATGAACTTANGAANCATTTTAAATTCTTTAAAATCTTATAAATTAAAACNGACNGTTNTTTTNAGTCTAGTTTTTGTAATCCCTCATGNAATNGCCCAGACNAANATTANCGANGAGNCGCCAAAAGATAGACTTGTTCGTACTATCAAAAACTGGGTTGCCGAANCAGAAGGGTTAGNCGTCAATAATATCGAAGTGCAAGCCAACGATAGGCGCTTTATNGTTCCAGACTGTGGTGAAAATTTTGATGTTTCCTTCGCATTTGGAACCAAAACCAATATTCAAGTAAATTGTGACAACAAAGATTGGCGCGCAGTCTTGCGAATACAGATAAGAAGGGAGCATGAAACTCTTGTTTTTGATCGATCGCTTACTCAAGGAGATATAGTTTCTCAAGAGGATTTCAAATTAAGTATGGAGTCTTCCTTGATCCCCGGCAGCAACCTAATTACTGCGACTGAGGCTGAAGGGAGAATACTTAAAATAGATGTTGAGGAAGGACAGGCTGTAAAACCCAGTCAATTTAGTGAGACGTCAACAATATTTGTTACAAACAGGGATATAAGAGAGGGCGAAAAATTAGAGAGGGCGATGATAGAGGAGCGCAAAGTTCCTGTGTCGGAAACATTGTTTGAACAGCGATTTGATTTATCGCTTGCTTTGACAGCAACGATAATAAGAGATCTAGGTTCTGGTAGCATTCTCACTAAACGGGACTTTGCGATTTCGTCACAAGCCATGGTCATAACTGAGCTCGTAGAGCGAGGGAACATGATAGATGCTTCGAATTCAGAGTTAAAACAGGTAATAGTTCAGATACCCGGTGATGCGATTATTGATCGCACTCAAGTTTATAGAGCCAGTGCAAAGAGGAGATTGAATCCAGGAGAAATTCTTCGATTTTCCGATGTAGCTATGATGCCTCATGTGATTGCTAACACGACAACGACACTAGAGTTGAACAAGACAAATTTCAACCTAACAATGGAGGTTCTTGCTGTCGAGGATGGATTTATTGGCGATAGGATCAGGGTTCGTAATCAAGAGTCGGGCGAGATTATATACGCCACAGTCAAGGACGTTGGCTTGGTTGAGTTACGGTAGTTAAACTGTTTTTGACTAATAGCTAACGCGACACAAGAAGGTCACTAGCCGTTTTGAACTTTTGAATAAAGTTCAAGGACCTTGTGTCGATTAGGGAATATGAGAGTGAATCTAAATACAGCAAAGGCACAATATATAGCAGGATAAAGTTATGACAGACACTATATCGGGAACAAATCAGAGGTCTGCGAGTATTTCTCCAAAGAAAGCTATCAACCCAGGAAAGCAGCAATCTTCTAAGACTGCAGAAAGTGATATTCCGGCTACTAAAGCGGCTGACAGCTCTGTTGAACTGTCGACTAAACTCAAAGACGAAATAGCATCAGTCGGTTTTGATAGCAAAAAAGTTGATCACATTAAACAGTCCATTGAACAAGGCAATTACCCCTTAGACGATAGAAAAATTGCGGATAGTTTTATACCTCTTGAAAAGTTACTTTAGCACTAAATTTAATATTACTAATAGAGACCGCTGGGAATAACCTCTCACTTCCTCTAAACTACTCCTATAAACTCGTTGCATTAAATCGTGCTTGCATATAGGAGTTGGCCAGTGACCGCACAGAACCTACCCTCGTTTGAATTAGAAGCGCTGCACACGCTGCTTGAGCAGGAATTTGAGTTTCTTAAAAAGCAAGATTTCAAGTCTTTCGAGGAACTTCAACACAAAAAGCAAGATTTGTTGAATTTACTCGTTGATGAAATAGGTGGCAAAGATCCTGAGATAACACCGGAAGCTATTCAAGAGTTGATTAAAGAAAATCAAGAGTTATCCAACAGACTGATTGAATGCCAAAATCTCCAAAAGAGGAACGAATCTCTCATAAATCAAAAGCTCAATACAATCCAGGAGGCTCTTTCTTCACTTGGTTTTCAAGACATGATGAAAAATAAAGATACCTACGAACATTTAAACAAAAAATCTAAATAAAAATCGAGCGGTGAGTGACATATCTCTTACTTGTAATTATTAACTTATTACCTTTAAGGTTTTTTACCTTGCAACCAGTATACCCAGGATAGAACGATAGCCACTGACTCAAAAAGTTCCTGAGGAACCTCGGACCCTGTAGCTACTTTTTGAAGGTAGCTGGATAACTCATCACCCTTAACTATCGGAATCTCAGCTTCCTTACCGGCCTCAACAATTAAATCCGCATAATCTCCCTCTCCTTTAGCCACCAAAACAGGGGCGCCNACTCCACTATAAGTAAGTGCNGCAGCNCGTTTGCCGTATTTNGATCCATTACTCATACNGACAAATCCAAATTACCGCTCTGTTTTAATANNTCTTTCCTNTCGTCGTCNGCTAATTTACCAACACCAATGGAACANTCTTTNAGTNGNAGGCCGGCTGCAGAAAANAGGNTTTTGAGATGAGGCAAATTTTGTTTGGCAAGTTCGCTACTCTGAGGGTTCGTAAAGATAATCTCTGCGGTCAACTCCCTTTGTTTGTGAAGTCGAATTTGAGCCCAAAAGTCATCTCCCTTTTGCACCCTTGACTTGGCTTCAACTGACCAATTATAGCTACCTTCTTTCTTAGGATTAACATTTTGCCCCTTGAAAAAAATTTCAGTAGGCGCGAAATCGGAAAATAACATTAGAAATCTTATTCCAATTTCTTGTTGTCCTTTTTTTAAGATATATTCAATAGCGTTCGCATCAAGATAATCAACAAGCGCTTTTATTTGACCTGCCGACAAACCTACTTTCGAGGCATCTGAAATATCTTCCAGGTTTTTCAATATGGTAGAAAACACACTCTGGAGTGTTGCTGTATTTGAAAACTTGTCCTGATCTTCACTGCCATTATTGTAACCATTACTTCTTAATTGTTTTTTTATTACTGACTGATCTAGTTTTTTGATCGAGCCAAGAAACGGGGTAACAAGAACTGCAGATGCTGGATTAAGCCGCTGCAGCCACTCGACTGCCTGGTTTATTTGCGATGTAGTAAAGGATTTTATTCTTTCGAAATTTGGGTTTGTCAGCAGGGTCATCAACCACTTGGGGTGAATACCAAAACTTTTTGGAGACTCAATTGGCTTGCTCACGGATGAATTTTCTTCAAGTTTTATTGAAGCTCTCGATGAGCGAGATCCACTTTGGTCAAGATCAACCTTTAATTCGACGACTCTACCTTTCCATTGTTCTAGCTGAGCTCGAATCTGTTGTTGAACATTACTGGTAGAAATTTCAACAAAATCTCCATCCTCAGAGACAACACCTCTAA
>PBXX01000023.1 GCA_002727755.1 Gammaproteobacteria bacterium
GCTAGGTTATACATTTTATTATTTTCATATGCAGGAGCTGTTGTAGCAATTAAAGTTACAGTCAATCCAGTCTGTTTTTGAAAGTCATTTACCCATGCCCATTCCTCATCTTCTCCCAGGTGATCAGAAACAAGCTCAAAAACAGAATTATTTAATCCTTTCATGCCTAACCCAAGCGCTAACATCTCTTCATTTCCAGAAAAAGTTCCAGGCATATATTCTCCATGAACATCTTTATGTAAAAGTGTTTTAGAGCTTGAGAAACCCAAAGCTCCAGCCTCAACACCTTCTCTAACTAATTCTGCCATATCATTAACTTCTTCTTCTGTTGGTGCATAATCTGAATTGCATCGTTCACCCATGACATATGCTCTCACTGCACCATGCGGAACCTGCGTAGCGACATCAATTGCACGAGGAAATGCATCAAGAGCATCAAGATATTCAGGAAAACTTTCCCATTGCCAATCAATGCCCTCCGAAAGAGCTGCTCCAGGAATATCTTCTACACCTTCCATTAACTCTATCAAAAAATCTCTATCCTTAGGCTTTACTGGAGCAAATCCTACACCACAATTACCCATAACCACTGTAGTAACCCCATGCCAACTTGACGGCGCTAATAGCGGATCCCATGTAGCTTGGCCATCATAGTGCGTATGAACATCAACCCATCCTGGAGTAACCAATTTACCTTCAGCATCAATTTCTTTATCTGCATGTTCAGTAATTTCTCCAATTTTGGCTATTTTTCCATCTTTGACAGCAATATCAGCTGCATATCGATCTTTTCCTGTGCCATCAATAATGGTGCCATTTTTAATAATTAAGTCATACATAGGGCTCTCCATTTAATAAATTTCTTTATCTTAAATTATCATTTGACTAAAATTGTATCAAGAAAATACACTAAACTAGTTCGAATAAGAATTATTTATATATATTTATTACTTATATTTTTCTCTTCTATCTGAAAATTCTCGAACTCTTTTTCGCCATGACTTATAGGATCGAGGTTTTAAATTATCTCTCATAAGTTTTTTAACATCGTCTTCGCTAATACCATAAATTAATTTAATACTGTTGAAGCTAACATGGTCAGATAGAGCTAATTCAATAATTTCGCTTTTCTCACTTTCTGTATATTTCTTCATTATGTAATTTATATTTCTCTAAATTAGATATTTAAATCATCTATTTAAAATCTTATATGACCTATCTAGTGCAATCTTTTTTAAATTATCGTCCGGATTTACAACAATTGGTATGCCGCATGATTCTAGCATTGGAAGATCATTAATTGAGTCTGAATAAAATATTGATTCTTCAATTTTTAAATTATTTTCGGAACACCAATTTTTAACAGCCCTAACCTTTCCCTTACTAAAAGTAGGCTCACCCGATAGGCTACCTGTAAAGATATCTTTTTTTATTTCAACTGGTGTCCCAATACTAAATTCTATTCCAAAATATTCAGCAAAACCTTTTACAAGAAAATCGTGCGATCCAGATGCAATAAGAACTTTATCTGCAGACTTTGCCTCTTCTAAAAGGTCAGTAGTAAGATCATCTGTTAAATCATCTATATTCTTTTTAATAAATTCATCCACTAGATTTTCTACTGNACTGACATCTAAATTTTTGAGAGGCGTTTGAATATANNTTGAGTATTCATCAAAATTAAGAATACCTTTCCTATAATCGATATCAAATTGATTAAGTTTTGACGAGTGCTCATCACCATCTAATAACCCTTTGATAACAAGAAAATTTATCCATTCCTTCTCACAATCTCCTGATAACAAAGTATCGTCTAGATCAAAAATAATAAATTTCATTTATAATTAACCCCCTTCATTAAGATAAAATTCTTTTTGAAGTTTTCGAAAGAAATTTATTTTGAAAAATTATCATTTGAAAACCTTGCTTTATCAAATCCTTGTCACTTCCAATTATTAACAATCCTGAATAAGCTTGACCGCGACTTGTTTGGAAAAAAAAGAAACAGCCAAAACATTGTATGTGTATTTATTATTATAACAAAATTCATTTAGCGCCTTAAATTCATCTTGTTCCCAATTTTCATTCATAATAAATTCATCAAAAATAAGAATAGTGTCCTTATCAATAACTGATTTTGAGAAATTTAAAGCACAACTTGTTGAAGAATATAAGTCAGCATCATAATTTATGACTGATGCTATAGGTTGTTGTTTAGAAAAAAATATTGGAAATGAGTCCTGGAATTTTCCTACTATGAATTCACCTCCCTCAATATCAGGTATATCACCTTCACTAGAGTAAGAGCCTGCTTTCTCATAATTTTCACCAACTTTCCAATCTTCTGGTAATCCAGAAAAAGTATCAAAACCGTAACCTACTTTGTAAGCATCTATTAAATATTTAAATGATGCCGCCCTCCATACCCCAAATTCATAAAAGGGTCTTGATTTATTACTTTTTTTTATAATTGCATCAAAAAATTGCCATTTATTAAAATATAACTCAGGCAGGTTATCTAATTCAAATACCCATTTAAATGACCTCAAATAATAATGATTCTTAGAGTCAGACTTCATTAAATTATTATAACTAGTTTCCTCTCCTTGATAAAATTTTAAAGCAGCTTTCATAAATATTACTTTTTTATTTTTTTCAATTTCGGGATTATTATCAATTTCTAAAAATTTATTGAGATAACTTTCAGCATCTATTATTGTTTTAGATAAGCTGGAGAGATTCCAGTAACTATCCAGAAAAGATGGATGAATTTCCAATGCTTTTTTGTAATTACTCTCTGCATCTTTTAATTTTGCTTGTCCTGCAAATGCATTACCCAAATTATTATATGCCTCAATAAAGTCGGGTTTTATTGATATTGCTTTTTGATAATTCAATTTGGCATCAGATAATTTTCCCTTTTTATAAAAAATATCTCCCAAATTTACATAAGGGTTTGGATAATTTGGATTTAACTCAATAGATTTTTTAATATGGGACTCAGCTTCTTCTAGTTTTCCAATATCTATTAATAATTGACCAATATTGTTATGCGCTTCAGCAAAATTAGGTTTCAATGAAATCGCTTTTTTATAGTATTTTAGTGACTCATCAAACTCTCCTAGCTCTTTATATGTATTGCCAAGGTTATTATAGGCCTCAGTATAGCTTGGATTGATTAATAATGCTTTTTTATAACTAGCCTCAGCTTCTTTAAATAAATTTTGTTTTTGAAGTATTACACCTAAATTATTATGTAATTCTGAGTCATCTGGATTAATTTTTATAGCCTTTTTACTTATTTCTATTGCTTCAGTAAATCTTTCTGTTTTATGAAAGATTGCACCAAGAACTTTTAGACTAAAATAATTATCTGGATAATTTTCACTAATTTTTTTTGCTAACATTTCTGCTTCAACAAAATTATTTTCTTGAAAAAGTTTAAGAAGTTTTTGTTGTTTTTTTATTGGTATTTTTTTCTTCTTTAATCTCAAGTTATATTCTCATAAAAAATTAATTAAAAGCAACCCTGGACAAAATATTAAATATTTAATTTAGATTTATACCATTCTAAATATGTACCTAATAAAGAAGAAAATTCTTCTCTTTCAGATAAAGAAAATAAGTGAGCAAAAGCTTTTGGATAATCATCTTTGAAATTTTTAGTTACTAAATCAAAACCTCTATCTTTTAAAATATCCTCATAATGCCCTTCTCTTAAAAATTGAGCAACATCACAAACAAAAGATATATCTGCGATNCTCAANTNTTCACCAGATATNAAAGGACNNTNACTCAANGCTTGCTCAATNCCAGATAAGTAAAATTCATAAGCCGCAGAAACTCTTTCATATCCTTCTNTNCTTACATTTTCATAATCCAACATATAAACTTGAGCTTCTCTTGCAAAAACTAGATTTGCATCAAGAAAACTATCAATTCTTGAAGCTTGATATTCATTTTNNCCATATAAATTAAATTCTTTACCTACCCTTGCAACAGCCCTTAATATGCTATTAGACTCGAATATACCAATATCTCCACTTGGATTGAATGCAGCTGGTACAGTTCCAAAAGGATGCGCCTTCAAAAATGCATCTGTTTTATAGAGCACTCCTGAAAAGCCTCTTTTTCCTTTTCTAGCATATTTATGTTTGGGGTTTATCTCATTATCTTTTAAAGCCTTCGGATTGAAATCCCAAAGCCATGAACCAAGTTTAGCTGGCTTATCACCAACAACTTCAATTTCTACTCCACAAATTTTCCCTGCAATAAGTGATTTCCAAACACGTGGATTAGGTAAATAAGAAAATATTTTTAATTTATACATTTTTTAACTATTTAACGAACAACAAAACGACCAAAGTTATACTTTCCATCAGCTTGTATTCCTGATTCACCAACTGGTCTACCTACTGCACTAGGAACATTTCCAACATAAAGTTGGTAAGAACCTGGTTTAATTGGAACAAGACTGACATGTGCGGAGCCTATTTCATCACATTCAATTGCATTAAAACTTAAACCCTGAAGATGGATTTCGATATCACCAATAGTTACTAATCTAAGATGAGAATTATGCAAAAGTTCTAACATTTCTATACGCCAGCCTGTTAAATCATCTCTAACATCAGGACAGTTAATATTTAGGCGATAGTATTTACCAGTTATAAGTTTAATTTGTTCTGGAACAATTTTAGGGTATCCGTCATTTAAAGTTGTTATAGTGACATCTATTTCTTCTGGAGGATATTTTGCAAGATTACCAGCTGACTCTGCGATTAAAGGGTAAAGAAAGATAGCGAAAATAATTAAAAGATTTTTCATAATAATTATTTAATAATTTTTTTTAGTTAGATGCAAATTATTCCACATGTATTGATTATTGAAAAATATTAAAAGCTAGTACATGATAACATTTCATTAGTTTTAATGGGATAAAAATGGAACAAAATTTTGACTACATAATTGTAGGTGCTGGAAGTGCTGGTTGCGTATTAGCCAATAAATTATCAGAAAACGAAAGAAACTCTGTTCTTCTTATTGAAGCAGGAGGAAAGGATACAAATTTATTTATTCATATGCCTTCTGGCTATTCACAAATCGTTCCTAAAGCAAACAAACAAAATTATGGTTTCGAAACTGAACCAGAAAGTAATACAGCTGGTAGAAAATTATATTGGCCCAGAGGAAAGGGATGGGGTGGATCATCATCAATTAATGCTATGATTTATACACGAGGACATTCTTCGGATTATGATCATTGGAGACAACTTGGTAATCCTGGTTGGTCTTATGATGATGTATTGCCCTACTTTAAAAGAGCTGAAAACTATGAAGGCGATGGTGATGAAGAATTTCACGGGCAAGGTGGTCCCCTAAATGTAAAAAAATCAACAAGAGAGGATGATATTCTTTTGGATAAGTTTGTTGAAGCCGGCAAACAAGCAGGTTTCCCTTTAACAAATGATTTTAATGGAAAACAGCAAGAAGGTTTTTCTCGATATGAGCATACTATTAAGGGATCTAAAAGATTTAGTTCAGCAAGAGCCTATCTTTATCCTGCGTTAAATAGAAAAAACTTACATACCAAAGTAAATATTACAGTGGATAAGGTGATTTTTAAAAATAAAAAAGCAATTGGGGTTGAATATTTTGAAAAAGGTAAAAAGAAGGTCATTGGCTGTAATAGAGAGGTAATTTTATCTTCAGGTGCAATAAATTCTCCACAAATATTGATGAGAAGTGGAATTGGAGATTCTGAAGAAATTAAAAAACATGGAATTCAAGTCAATCATGAATTAAAAGGTGTTGGAAAAAATTTACAGGATCATT